>CALALM010000183.1 GCA_937925565.1 uncultured Centipeda sp. | reverse complement strand
TACTGCTCGTAGTACGTCCAATCGGAACGCTTCTGCGCTACCGTGCCGCGCTTTATTTCCTCGTACAAGGTGGAGCGGGCGATGCCAAGGTCTTTGGCGATTTTCACCTTGGGGACACCGAGACGCAGCATCGCTTCGATCTGCCCGCGCTGATAGGCGTTTAAGTGTTTGAATGTGCGACGTTTTGTGGTAGAATGAGTATAGGACATACAGAACCTCCTGGTGGTGTTTGTGCAAAGATATTTTACCAGATTGATTCTGTATGTTCTACTTTTTTATGTGTCCGATTTCATTTTACAATGAACCACGCTCAAGAAGTCGCGGCAATGGAGTCATAGAACTGTCGACGCTTCACCATCGGAGGAAGCCCACCGTTTGTTGAACAAATTCGGCGGTTGTTCCAATAGCTCATGAAGTATCGCCAAACCAGAACCTTCAACTCTTCCGTTGTCATTTTCTTTGTGTCATAGCGTCCATAGAGAAGCTCCGATTTCATGCGTGCCCACATGCTCTCACAACGCGCGTTATCATGACAGCGTCCACCGGCACTGTTCATACTTTGACGGATTCCATAGTGTTGGATTGCCTCCCGATACAGCTGACTCGTGTACTGGCTGCCGCGATCCGAGTGCAGGATTGCTCCCCTGAGCATCGGGTAGGAAATCATGGCGTTATCAAGCATCTGCACACACAGAGAAGCCCTCATATTCGTATCCATAGAAAGTCCGAGCACCCCAGCGTCATAGCAGTCAAAGAGTGCTGAAACATAGAGTTTTCCATCACACGCAGGAATCTCTGTCATGTCGGTGACACACTTGGAAAGCGGTGTGTCGGCATGAAAATCACGGTGCAGGAGATCCTCCGACATCTGTGCCTGCCGATCTGTTTTTGTCATACCGTTCGGCTTATGATTGGGACGATGACTTAAGCCGATCTCTTCCATGATGCGGTAAACGGTGCGTTCACTCGGAACATGGATGCCTTCTGGCTGCTTGATCTTGAGTGCCTGATACATGCGGATTCTTCCGTAGGTATCGTTGCATTCATCCTCTGCATGGATCTGCATCATGGCATCGGCAAGTTCCTGATATTTCCAGGGGCGGTCTTTGCTCACCAGATACTGATAAAATCCCTGTCTTGTGACATGGAGCAGTTTGCAATAAAAACTGATATTCCCTTTGTGTGCGCCGTCTGCTGTCTTGAATGCAATAAACTTCATACGTTCGTTTTTGTTGACTTCAGACGGCTCGCGGCGAAAAAAGCGCTTGCTTCTTCCAGAAAGTCATTCTCTTTCTTCAGACGTCGAATTTCCTTATCCTGTGCCTTGAGCTGGGCGCGAAGCTGCACGAGCTCCTCGTGCAAGCTCAGGGCACTCTGCGGTGTTTGCGTGCCACACCCAAGATCCAGATATCCAAGACGTTGTGCGCGTGTCCATGTATACATCGTGTTCTTGGAAATTCCTAGCTCTTTGGCGGCTTTCGCTTGACCGATTTCCTGCGCCAGCTTGATTGCCTGCACCTTAAATTCGTGATCGTATTGCCTGTTTGCTGCCATTTTGACCTCTCCTTCTCCTCTTTGACTTTATCTAAAATCCTTGCGAAGAAGTTGTCAACTTTATTTATACAACATCAGTGTTCTCTGATGAGATCGACGGCAAAGAAAAAGCGCCCGAGGCGGCGGCAACCGCACAGGGCGCAGAGAAATAAAATTTACACCGTGATTGTATCACGAATGAGGAGGAAACGCAAATGAAGATACTGAGC
>CALALM010000182.1 GCA_937925565.1 uncultured Centipeda sp. | reverse complement strand
CGCGAGCCGCCGCGACTTCCACCGCTACGTGCACACACATGAGGAAATCCTGCGCCGCTATGCGGGCAGAATCGTCATGTGCGAGCGCATGCCCGAGATGATGTGGCCACAGATGGGCAATCTGATGTACACGGCAAAACTCAACGGGCAGGAAGAAACGGACGAGTTCATCCGCTTCGTGCAGGAACAGCGGAACTAACGGCATAAAAAAAGACTGCGCATGCAGTCTTTTTTTATGTCAACGTTCCCCGCGCACGGCAATCCAATACTCTCCGTGTTTGAAATCGAGCACGACCGTGCGGAAGCCTGCCGCACGGAACATCTGCTCAAACTCCTCCGGCGTCGGATTTGTCAGATCATAGTCTGCAATCTTCGCATGGATGGTCGCGGGCAGATCATCACGCCCGTAGATCTCCGCGAGCAGCAGGAACGTACCGCCCGGCTTCACCACGCGCGCGACTTCCTTCAGGCTCTCCTCCGGATTCGACCAGAAGTAAAAGCTCTCCACCGTCACCACCGCATCAAAATACGCGTCATCAAACGGTAGCGCCTCGACCGATCCGTGCAGGATCTCCATGCGCCCTGCCTCGATGAGCTCCACGTTGAATGCTCGCGATGCCTCCACCGAGGTCTCGGCGTAGTCGATGCCGACGAGATGTCCCTCCGTCACGCGCTCCGCCATCCGCGCGAGCGTATTGCCGCCGCCGCAACCGATGTCAAGTACCGTATCGCCCGTGCTGAGGTCAATGTGCGAAAGCCCCCACTCCACGAGCTTTGCGTGACTCTCGTTCATGCGCGCGAGCATCGCGCGCCCCGCATCGCCCTCCGGGCGGCGCGGATTCCCCTCCTCCGTTGTACGGTCAATTTTCTGCCAATCCACTTCTGCCATTTACTCCACCCCCATCGTCTGTTTCGAAAGATCAAAGCCGAATTGCATTGGGTCGGCGGGATCCCAGATGCGCGTCTCCTCGTTGTAGCGCATGGGCACGTAGAACGTCACCGTCCCAATGGGTTCGAGTTCACGAAATACCTCTGCCGTCGCTTCCACCGCAGTCCTCCTCAGTTCCTCCGGTGTGCTGTCCAACTTCATGCGCTCACGCAGGAGCGCGGATGCCTTTTCGCGCGCCGCATACATATTAAACCGCGTCACCGTCACCTCGACCATCGCTGTCCCTTTGCCCTGCTCCGACACCGCTGTCTCCACCGTCGCCGAACGCAACGACTCCATATAGGCATCACCGATCTCTGTCGCCTCCTCGGGCGAGAGCATCGCCCCCGTGTTCTGGAGGGCACTTGTGAACGCCGCCTTCATGTTGAACGAGTCCGTCGGCGCGCCATAGGATGCGAGACGCTTCTGCGCCTCCTCATCCTGCCGCACAAAGGCATCGCAGTAGAGCTTGATGCTCTCCGCCGCATCGGCACGTTCCATACGACCGATCGTCCCAACGTAAAGCGCCACCAGACTTGCGATGACAAAAATCCCGATGAAGATCACCGGGAATCGAATCTTTGATGAATTCACTGTTGTATCCTATCTCCTTTACGTATTTCCCTGCACGAGCTGCCCGTAACGCTTCATCAGCTCCGTGACGCACGCGGACTCTGAGAGTTTAAGGAAAATCCATACGCCGCATCACGGCACGGTCATTCGCACGATATGCCTCGCGTAGGTCGGGCGACATCGTCACCTCATCGTAGAGGTCGGCAAGACTGCTCTCGGGATAGCGACCTGCCTGAGCTCATGCGGTGCACACGCACCGAGCCACAGACAATAGCGCGGCTTGCGGCGAATCAATTCCTGCGCGCCATACCACTCCTTGAAGTAGGGCGCAGCTTTTGGTTCTTTGACGAGAAATGCGTCCATTTCCGCCTTGGTGCTTTGCGATGTGTTCATCGTCCGCATCGACGAGGAAGTTCAGACGATATGCCTCACGCGCGAGATGCAAGCAATACTATGCCGTTACGCCCGTCCCTCCCACCAGTGAGGGAAGTCGGCAGGATACTCCATGTCCACAACCTCGCCAATGAGCGGTGTCACCATTTGATAAGGACGCCCCGCACTCTCCTTCAAGAGGTCGGCATAGGGTGCCTGCCATGTGTGCAGAGCGAGTGCAAACTTCCCACCGTGTGCGGGCAACAGCAGACGCGCACCGACATCCTCCGTCGCTTGTGCCGTTTCGTTCGGCAGCATATGAATCGCGTGCCACTGCATATTGTACTGCCCGTTCTCCATCATCGCGAGATCGAACCCGTCAAAGCGTCGCCCGATGTCCCGAAAGTGCTTTCCATAGCCGCCGTCGCCGCTGATGTAGACGCGACGATGCGGTGTGACAATGGCAAAGCCGCACCACTGGGTGTTGTTGCGTGTAAGGAACCGTCCCGAGAAGTGCTGCGACGGCAGGATATGGATGTGGAAATCATCAGCGAACGCGATGTCCGTATCCCAATCCTCCTCATGCAGATGCGTGAGATCAAAGCCCCACTGCTCGAAGAACTCGCCCACACCGAGCGGGCAGACGACATCCTTCACCTTTGGTTTCAGTGCCATCACTGTCGCATAGTCGAGGTGGTCCCAATGGTCGTGCGTCATGAGGAGGACATCCAATTCCGGAATATCCTCTGCGATATAGACATTGCTCCCACGAAACGCACGATTGATGAAGAAGATCGGCGAGCCGTAGTCGGAGAATACAGGATCGACAAGCATGCGCCGCCCGCCGACCTGCAGGTAGAACGTCGAATGTCCCATCCAG
>CALALM010000181.1 GCA_937925565.1 uncultured Centipeda sp. | reverse complement strand
GACCGCGACCTCGCGGCGGGGCTCAATCCGGACATCCCGTGCAACTACTACCCCGAGGACGATCCGAATCGTGCGCCCGTCGTGCGTTGGCGCAGCGTTGCTCACCTCCTCTTTGCGAACTGGCTGAACTACTACGTCTATCAGGGCACGCCGTACGAGCTGGACAGCCTCGACAATGCGGACGATTGGGAGATGCACTCCGGTCTTTGAGCATGCTATATGTTCAGCAAAAATTCAGTTTTTGGAGCTAGGATAGGGAGGAAGTTGATAGTAATTATTTGATGGGAGCGATGGTACGTGAAAAAAAAGTGGGGGACTGCACTTCTTCTCTGTGCCGCCCTGTTCATGGGGGCGCAGTCTGCAAAGGCACAGGAAGTACCCAAAAACATCTATCAGTGGGTGCAGTCCACAGCTCGTCAAGGCTATTATTTCAATAAGGAGCAAATACAATACGCTGTCGATGCACATGGCTACATCGACCTCACAAAGCTCGTTGTGCCAACACTGCATATCTATGACGACGTTCAGATTCAGGATGTTGTTTCCAAGCGGCGGTGGCGTATGCTGCCTCTGGACGGTTATGGCGATCTTGAAGGAGCGGCGGAGTATCTCCTGATCGACCTGCAGACAGGGATCGTCCACATCACGGCGCATGAGGATCTGGACAGTCTCTGGGGCACGCTTTCACGTGAGGAGAATACGAAAGAAATCAATCTCTGGGAGCTCACGGACAAGGATGTCGAAAAAAAATTCTTCGATGCCATCATCATCTATGCGGGCGAACATCAGGAGGAGATGATCCGTCGTTCGCGCGGGATTCTGAGCGATGCTGACCGTGCGGAACTGGAGGCAAAGAAGCGGCAGCTTGCGGAGCCGACCGACAACACTCCCGGAAAGCCCGCGAAAAAGGAGAAGAAAAAGAAGAAGAAAGAATCGTAAAGCGACTGCCGCCCGTAAAGTGCGGGGCGGCAGTTCTTTTTTATAGCTTTTTCTGTGAAAACACGGTATAATAGAGGCAGGAACTACCAACAAAGGAAGGGACACCGCATGACAGACAAGGAATGGATGCAGCTTGAACTGAACCGTATGATAAAGGCGGAGGGTGGAGAGGTCAGCGTGGAGCGCATGACGGAGATTGTATCAGAGCTCAGTCAGCGACTGCGTGAGAATCCGAATCTGCCGCGTGAGGTGAATACGCTCACGGCGGACGAACTCATCGCGCGCGCACGCAAGAAGACCGGCGAGGAGCGCTATCGCATCATCAAGAGGATTCTGCGCATGGAGCCGGAGAACATCACAGCTGCGTGCATGGAGATCGAGTACCTTGCCAAGAACGCCGATGACCGCGTGCACCACTATGAGGATCTGACGCGTAAGGCGACAGCGCGCCTCGAGGCAGAGGGCATGTTCGCGGAAGAGAATATCGGCAAGTTCTGGTCGATGCCGTCAACGAAGCCCTATATGTTCCTGCGTCTCTCCTATCTGGAGGCACTTCTGGCGGCCCGCAAGCTGCGTCTCGCCGCAAAGGAGTGTGAGGAAATGCTCCGTCTCTCGGAGCATGATGCACTCGGGCGCCGTTATCAGCTCATGTTCATCTACTCTGCAATCGAGGAGGGGGATGCGGCGATTGCCCTGTATCAACGCTACGAGGAGGGCGTGGCACTGATGTACCTGCCGCTGGCGATGCTCTTCTACCGTCTCGGCAAGATGAAGATGGCATGCAACTTCCTGCGGGAGCTTGCCGCCGTCAACAGTGATACAGAGGCATTCTTTGAACGCGGCACACGTGGGGATCTCCCAACGCGTGCGCCGGGGCGTCACGCAGGTTCCTTTGCCATCGGGACGATGGAGGAGTTCGGGGAGGCGGTGACGGACAATGCGTTTGCATTCCTCGGGATGGACGCATTCTTTGCATGGGGGCTGGGCGAGCTGCGTGGGGGGCAGGAAAGTGACTGACATCCTCGGTTGGAGAGTCCTGCGCAGAGATATCCTTGGCGCGCTCCTTGCCCTCCTGTCGGGCGTGGTTCCCGTGCAGGCGGCGCTGCCCGTCACGGGGGCAGCGGCAACTGCTGACTACTGGCTGCGTGCGGATGGTGATGAGCCGCTCCTCTCTGCCGAGGCGTGCGCGGCGCTCACGCACGCGAATATGCAGCGCGGACTGATCCATGACATCACAACGGCGGAGGAGTTTCGTGCAGGCGATATGGTGCGCGCTCAGATTCATGCGGCGGCGCAGGGGCAGGATGTGGCACTGCCTGCGCTCTATGAGAGCGGGCAGCCCCTGACGGAACAGCGATGGCGGGAGGTCTGTGACAGCCGTGCCATCGAGGAAATCGGCGCGCATGTTTCCGTCCGTCCCGCCGTCACCGTCCGTCGCACCGATGTACGGCTCCTGCCGTCGGATGCGGGGTGGTTTTCCGCGCCGCATGATGTTCGCTATGATGCTCTGCAGGGTACGGTGACCGATCCCGGGGAGGCGGTTCTCGTGCTTCACGGGTCGCGGGACGGACGCTATGCGTTCGTCGAGACACGGGACTACTGCGGCTGGGTGGATGAGCGTGCGCTTGCGTTCACGGATCGGGAGACATGGCGCGGATTCGCCGCGCCGGAGGAGTTTTTCACCGTGACGACCGCACAGCTGCGCATAGCAGGGGAGGAGCAGCTGCTCTATCAGCTTGGGGCAAAGATTCCGGGGCGACGGTCATCGGACGGAGCGATTCACCTCTCTCTGCCCGTACGGGATGCCGGGGGACATCTCGTCGTGCGGAAGGGGAGACTGCCTGATGACGGTCGGCTTGTGGAGGGGCGTCTGCCGCTCACGCACAACAATCTCGTGCGCCTTGCATTTAGCTCCCTCTATACGGAGTACGGATGGGGCGGAGCGAATGAGGGAATGGACTGCTCGTCCTACGTGCAGAACATCTATCGTGCGATGGGGGTTGAGCTCCCACGTGATGCGGATATGCAGGAACGCGTCCGTTCGCTCCTGCCTCTTGCTGGGCTATCCACTGCGGAGCGCTATGAGCGCCTTGCGCAGGTACCGCCGGGGGCTCTCCTCTTTCGTCCCGGTCATGTCATGCTCTATCTCGGGCGGGATGCGGGGAATACTCCGCTTGTGATTCATGACATCAGCAGCTACTACGAAGACGGCGTGCAGCAATACATCAGGCAGGTCGTCGTCTCAACACTCGATTTTAAAAACTCTCGCGGCACTGCTGCAATCGATACGCTTGATGGTATCGGTTTGATTGCTCCGGCGCCATAGTATGGTATGGGGATATTGCCCTGCGGTCAGAGCAGAGCAGATATGGAGGGGACAAATGGGACTCTTTGATGGATTTCGGGGCGGTGAGGAAGCCGCAGCCATGAAGATCCGGAATGCGATAAAGGACGAACTGGATCGCAATGACTGGAACTATGAGCTGAGCGACGAGACGGAGGAAAACCGCCAAGAAGCATATTTTTATATGCGGAATGAACTCGAGAACGATGAGCCGATTACAGCGGTCATCGTGGTGCGTGAATATGATCACGCCGACGGTTTTATCAAAATCAAACTCTACGATATCGCCTATCTGGAGGATGCCGGACGGCGTGCGGAGCTGCTCGCGAAAATCAATACGTGGAATGCTGAATTCCGCTATGTGAAGCTGTGCCTCGACCGCGACCGGGATGTCGTCATTGATATTGATCTGCCGCTCGACCTTCACAAGGGGAAGTTCCAGCCGGACAGCATCATGGCGATGATGGCAGTCGGCATGCGCGTCGTGGAGAAGGTCTACGATG
>CALALM010000180.1 GCA_937925565.1 uncultured Centipeda sp. | reverse complement strand
TCCGGGACGGCTCGACTCCGCACCGATATCGATGATGTCCGCACCGTCCCGCACCATCTCCTCCATATGGCGCAGCGCGCTATCGCGCGTGTTCCACCTGCCGCCGTCCGAAAACGAATCGGGCGTCACATTCAGAATGCCCATGACGAGCGTCCGCCCGCCGAGCGTCAGCTCTTTGCCGTCACGAAAGCGATATGTTCTCTGCACTGCCCCATTCTCCTAACATCTGCCACGCCTGCAGTCCCATTGTTTTATCATCGCGAAAGATCCCACGGCACGCCGAGGTTGTCGTCCGCGTACCGTGTGCACGCGCGCCACGCATCGTCATGCAGAGCTGCTGCGCATCAAGAACGACGAGCACGCCCTCCGCGCCGAGCCCCTGCTCGATACTGCACGCGATATCCGTTGTCAGTCGCTCCTGCAGCTGCGGACGGCGCGCCATGCGCTCGACGAGTCGTGTGAAAACGCCGAAGCCCGCCACGCGTCCTGCGTGCGGGCGATAGACAATATGTGCCGTTCCGAAAAACGGAAGCAAATGGTGCTCACAGATGGAATGGAACGGAACCCTGCGCACGGCAACGAGACCGTCCGTCTCCTCCGTCAGCACATCCGACCAAAGATCCTTCGCATCGGTGTGGAGTCCCGCGAAGAGCTCCGCATAGAGCTGTACCACACGCGCAGGGGTTTCCTCCATCCCCTGCGCCGCAAGATCGACGCCGACCGCCGTGAGAAATTCGCGCATGGCGCGTTCCGCACGCGGGAAATCAACCTCCGTGCGCCCTTCCTCCATCTTCGTCACCTCACTCCGCACTCTTTGCCCACGCGGCAATCTCCGCGATCTCGCGCGGCGTTGTTCTGCAGCAGCCACCGATCAGGCGCGCCCCTGCACTGCGCCAACGATATGCCGCCCTGCCAAAATCTTCCGCCGCACCGTGCCACGATTGATCCGACGTATCGTAGTGCTCGCCGGAGTTCGGATAGACGACGATGGGCTTTGCCGTTTCGCTCCGAATCGCACGAATTAGTTCCTCCACATACTGCGGCGCCGTGCAGTTCAGCCCGATTGCTGCCGCTTCGGGGACATCGTTCAAGAATCGTGCACAGGCTGTAATCTCCGTGCCGTCACTGATATGCGCCGCATCACGACACGAAAACGAGAACCATGCATGAATATGAATATCTTCCTGTCGCAGTGCACGCACGATTGCACGTGCCTCCACAAGACACGGCAGCGTCTCACAGGCGAGCAGATCGGGCTTTGCTTCTGCAAGCAGCGCCAAACGCCCCGCATGAAACGCGGTCAGCACATCCTCATCCGCATCATAGTCGCCGCGATACTCTGAGCCGTCCGCAAGATATGCCCCGTAGGGACCGACTGATGCCGCGACCAGAGGAACAGCGCCATCTGCGCCACGTTCCGCCAAATAAAGATCGCGTGCCTCCTGCGCCAACCGCACAGATTTCTGAATCAGTGCAGCCGCCTCTTCCTTTGCAAAGCCGCGCTTTACAAAACCCTCGACCGTCGCCTGATAGCTCGCACTCGTCACAATATCCGCACCCGCGCGCAGATAGTCGAGATGAACCTCACGCACGAGATCGGGACGCTCAAAGAGCGCCTTTGCCGACCAGAGCGCATCGTTCACAGAAAATCCGCGCGCCTCAAGCTCCGTCGCAAACGCACCGTCGAGCACGATCACATCCTGCCGCGCAAGGCGCTCCTCAATCCGATTCATTCCTCATCACCGACACCGTACCGCAATGGAAAACGCTCCCCTGGCGTGAAGGGCAGTCCCACACAAGAGGAGAGCGTCCGATGAACTTATTTCAAAAGGCCGTGTGCGCGCAGCGCCGCATCGAGCTTCGCCGCATTCGCCGGTTCCATCTCCGAGAGCGGCATGCGCAGAGGTCCCGCATCGTAGCCAAGGCGACGCATTGCCGTCTTGACCGGAATTGGGTTGACCTCGCAGAAGAGCGCGTCAATGAGATCGGCATAGGCGACCTGCATACGTCCCGCCTCTGCAGCATTGCCGTCGAAATAGTGCTGACAGATGTCATGTGTCGCCCTCGGCGCGATGTTTGAGAGCACGGAGATCACGCCCGAACCGCCGAGTGAGAGGATGGGCACAATCTGATCGTCGTTGCCCGAGTAGACCGCAAAATCATCTCCCGTTGCCGCGCGTAGACGCAGGATTGCCGAGAGATCACCGCTCGCCTCCTTGACGCCGACAATGCATGGATGTTTGGAGAGTGCCGCATACGTCTCCGTCTTGATGTTCACGCCCGTACGCGAGGGCACATTGTAGAGAATCGCGGGGATGTTCACGCTGTCCGCGATCTTTGTATAGTGTGCAATGAGACCATTCTGCGTGCACTTATTGTAGTACGGCGTCACAAGCAGAAGCGCATCCGCACCGACCTGCTCCGCATACTTCGAAAGCTCGATTGCATAGGAGGTCTCGTTCGAGCCGGTACCCGCCACAACGGGAATGCGTCCCTTCACCTGCTCCACCGCAAACCGAATCGCCTCGCGATGCTCTGCGTCCGTCATCGTTGCAGACTCGCCCGTCGTGCCTGTGATAACGATAGCGTCCGTGCCGCCCGCAATCTGATCCTCGATGATACGCCCGAGTTCCGCGTAGTTCACACCTGTTTCGGTAAATGGCGTAATGATGGCGACGCCGGCACCACGGAAAACTTTCTTTTTCATGGCAGGTTCTCCCTTCAATTTATCTTCTGCTATTATCCCACGCACGGCGCGAAAAGTCAAAAACTTTATAGAATACGCTTACGTCCGCAGCGCCGGGCGAATCTCATCGAAGAGCGCGGCGTTGGCGCGAATCTTCTCCTCACCGCCGAGCACGCAGCGCACATTTTCACGCATCGCCGCCTCCACGAGCGGCGCAAGCGCACGCACATCCTCCTGCCGCGCCGCGAGAATCTCCTCGCGTGCACGTTGGCGATCCTCCCACGTAATGTTTCGCAGGTGGAACGTCGCGGCGATATCCCCCTTCATCTGGGGTGTGAGCGGCGCATCCACATTGCTCATCGTGCCGATGATAAACTTATCCATCTCGCGGTCGGACACATCAAACGAACGCACATAGTCCGCCGTCTCATCGAGCACGTCGAACGTCTCCGCGAGGTTCGGGTCGCGGTAAGAGGAAAAGATCATGAAACCGTTGCGGTTGAACTGCGTCATCGCTCCGTACGCACCGCCCTGCACGCGGATTCGCGTCCAGAAATAGTCATAGCGGAGCAGCGTCTCAAGCACGCGCAGAACACCCGTATATTCGTACCCCAGCTTGATAAAGTTTGCGCCCTTCGCCACATACTGCACACGGCTCTGTGTCATCAGCCCCTCGTTTTTCGGCGTAATCTCCCACGTATACGGCGCTGCGGGGAATACCTCGGACGAGAGTTTCTCTTGGAACGACACCAGCCCTGCCGCAATCTCCGCGTAGTCCGCCGCAGGTGCGGTAATGCTCACGATAAGATCATTTTGATTGAAGATCTGCGGCAGGATACGCCGGAACGCTGCCTGCATCTCCGTATGACGCGCATCAAAATCATCCTTGAACGCGCGCAGGAAATCGTGGAACGGAAGCCCGCCCACCTCGGCATAGGCGCCCGAAGGCGTCAGATCGGCAGCGATCCGCGCAGCAACCACCTGATTTGCAGCACGCTGGAGCGAAAGCTCCATCCCCGTCTTTTCCTCGTCGATGAGCTCACGGATGCGCTTTGCCCCGGAGAAATCGCTCTCCGTTATCATCTCCGAGAGCAGCGCA
>CALALM010000179.1 GCA_937925565.1 uncultured Centipeda sp. | reverse complement strand
CAATTTGGCTTTCTCTTTTTATTTACTTGTGTAACATATCTATTGTAATCCTACAGGAGATTTCGTGGGCGTGGGGAAATATTATTGCAATACCTGTATCACGTATGCTATAATATTTCTATCATTGTTTCGTGAAGTTGAGGAGTGTGTGTATGAGAGGTGCGGAGGCTGTTTTGGCGTGTCTGCGTGAGCAGGGCGTCGATACCTTGTTTGGCTATCCCGGCGGGATGATCCTGCCGCTTTATGATGCCCTCTATGCACAGGACGAAATACGACAGATTCTCGTGACGCATGAACAGAATGCCGCACATGCGGCAGACGGCTATGCTCGTGCAACAGGGCGCGTCGGCGTCTGCATCGCAACATCGGGACCGGGCGCGACAAATCTCGTGACGGGGCTTGCAACGGCGTACATGGACTCGATCCCGATGGTCGCGATCACGGGGCAGGTGGACATCGCCATGCTCGGGCGCGACGCCTTTCAGGAGACGGACATCCTCGATGTGACAATGCCTGTGACAAAGCACAACTACAAGATTAAGAACGCAGCAGACCTTGTACCGACCATCCGGGAGGCATTTGCGCTTGCGCGCAGCGGGCGGCCGGGGCCCGTGCTCCTCGATGTGCCGCGCAACCTCTTCTTTGAAGAGGTTGCCTATGCTGCGGAGGAGCCGCGCGTACGCACGCCGGGCAAACCGGATGCAGACTTTATGATCTGTGCAGCAGAGGCGGCGGCGGAGATCGTATCCGCAGAGCGTCCGCTCGTCATCGTGGGCGGCGGTGTGATCTCGGCAGGAACGTCGGCAGAGGTCACGGCGTTCATCGAAAAATATCATCTGCCTGTGGTGCATACGCTCATGGGCATGGGCGCGGTTGCAAGCACGCATCCGCAGATGCTCGGCTTTGCAGGGATGCACGGGGAAAAGGCGGCGAACTATGCCATCGGTACCGCCGATCTCGTCATTGCGCTCGGCAGCCGTTTTGCCGATCGTCAGACGGGTAATCTCAGCAAGTATACGGCAAATCGCAAGTTTATCCATATCGACATCGACCCCGCTGAGATCGACAAGAACATTGAGAACAGCCTTGGTCTCGCGGGCGATATGCGGACGATCTTGGAGCTTCTCATGCGTCAAGCACCGAAGAGTGATCTCGCTGCGTGGTGGGAGCAGATCCGTTCGTGGCAGGAGGAGTATGACTACGACTATCATGTCGGGCGTCTGACGGTGCCGTGGGCACTGCATCAGGTGGCGCAGAGTACGACGGGTAAGGCGTATGCCTATGCAACGGATGTGGGGCAGCACCAGATGTGGGCGGCGCTCCACCTGCGCGTGGAGAAGCCGCGGACGTGGCTGACCTCAGGTGGGCTCGGCACGATGGGCTATGGTCTGCCTGCCGCGATGGGCGCGCAAGTTGCGTTTGGCGAGAACCGCCGCGTGATCCATATTGCGGGCGATGGCGGCATCAAGATGACGGGAAATGAGTTCTATACGATTGCACGACTCAATTTGCCTGTGGTCTCGATCATCGCGAACAATCGCAGTCTCGGCATGATCCGCCAGCTGCAAAAGGTGCTCTATGAGGAGCGATACATCGCTTGTGAGCTCGACTATGAGATGGACTATGTAAAATACGTGGAGAGCTTCGGCATCAAGGCGGCGCGCGTCTCGACGCAGGAGGAATTTGCGGCGGCGCTCAAGAGTGCGCTCGAGGATCGCAGTCATCCGCGCGTCATTGTGATGGATGTGTGGCGCAGTTTCGTGGAGCCGATGGCAAAGGGCGGTGCGCGCATTGATGAGTTTGTCGACTTTAAGTAAACGCTTTGTGTCTGAGTGGTGTTCTGCATGCAATCAACGGGGCTTTTCGCTGCTTTCGACACTGCTTGCCGTGATGATTCTCGCGGTGATCCTCTCGATTGCCGTGCCGCGTTTCTCGTCCGCTCTTGCGACAGCGAATACGGTGAAGGTACAGGCGGATCTGACGGCGCTTGATACGGCGATTGTGCTCTACCAGACGGCGAAGGGACAGAATCCCGCGAGTATCAATGATCTGACAGACTATGTGACCGATGTCAAAAATCTGAGACCCCCTTCGGGCAATGTGCGTGTTGGCGAACAGGAAATATCCATGGAAGGCAAAACGTATCAGATTGAGAAGAAGGGAGATGTTATCCGCGCGACCTGCGACGGAAAGACGGCAGAAGAGTTTCATGCGAAGAAATAGGGGAGGCACATGATATGCAGGAAGAGGCGCAGGCGCTTTTTCCGGCACGCAGTGCATTGCTTCCTCTTACCGTTCTTTGGCTGTTCTCTGTCATGGGGATCTTCTTTCTTGTCGGGCTGAATTTACGCAGCTTTTGCGGGAGTATATTTGCGGCTGTGCTCATCTGGCTCTCCTATCTCGATCTGCGGGATGGGTTGCTCTATGACGCAATCACGATACCGTTTGCCCTGCTCGGACTTGTTCCGGTGCTCGCAGGGCTGATTTCCCTGTGGGAGGCACTGATCGGTGGGACGCTTTGCGGCGTCTTATTTTATTGCCTGTATATCCTTGCACACGGCGGGCTTGGCGGCGGTGATGTGAAGCTTGCTGCGGGACTCGGCGTTTGGCTCGGCTGGGAGGCGGCAGTCATCGCTGTCTGGATTGCGTTTATGATGGGTGGTGTTGCTGCGGCACTTCTTCTCATCACGGGGCGCAGGGGGCGGCATGATGGGATTCCGTTCGGTCCCTTTCTTGCCGTTGGCGGCTATATTGCCTTTGTTGCCGGGATGCAGATTTGGCGGCTCTATTGGGGGATCTTCTGATGTGGGACAGAGGAATGCGGGGGATGGCTCTCTTGAATGTTCTGATCGCTGTCTCCATTATAGGGGGGATTCTCTCGGTCGCACTTCCTGCCGCACTTTCGCTCTATGCGCGGGCGGCCGTGGAATATGAGGCGATGCACCTCATCGGTGAGCTGCGGCGTGTACAGGCAATCAGCCGCATGACGGCAATGCCGCTCGATATGTTTCAGGGGCGTCGTTCGTGGGAGCGTATGCCGAGCATTCGGATTCATCCCGACCATTATGTGCTGCGGCGTCCTTTTGGTTCGGATCTGCGTATATATAACATGCTCCCGTTGGTGCGTCTGAGGCAGGAGACGATGGAAAATACACTTGTGGCATTCGACTGGAACGGCAATGTTTCGGGGAATTGGAGCCATAATATGACGATCCGTGTCTATGTCATGGGGTACGAGGAAGATGCGTTGTGCGTTGTGATTGACAAGGCAGCGCGGATTCGTCTGCAGCGGGGAGAAGCGGATGCGGTTGATGAGGAGAGCTGAGGAGACCGGTTGGATTCTCCTCGAGACGGTATTGCTTGGCGTTATTGTACTTGGAACAGCGGCTGCACTCGGGATTTTTGTCCGCACGGCACTGCTCGAAGAACGTGCAGCGGCACGCATGGAGGCGGCACTCATTGCGCGTGCGCAGTTCTCCACAATGGAGGCAGAGCTGGATCAGGGTGCAGATCCGCTGAACGCAGCCCTGCAGATGACATCGAACGATCGCAGCTACCAGATCGAGAGGAGAGTCACACGAACGGGAGATTTTTACGATGTGTCTCTGCGCCTTTCATGGCAGATTCTGGGGGATGAGGAACAGGTAGAGTTTGTGCGGAGGTTGAGGCGGCATGTGCAGGTGCAAAGCAGTCCCTGAGAGCGGTAATGAGCGGGGATACCTGCTCATGGAACTCGCCGTCAGTCTGCCGATCTTTGTGCTTCTCCTTACTTTTCTCGCCTTTGCACTCGTGTGGTCATGGCGCAATTATCGGTATGAAATTGCAGATGCGGAGCTGCAGCAGGAAATGCAGATTGTCGCCGTACGAATTGTGGAGTCGGCACTGACCTCGGATCACGTCCGACAGCGCCGCAAGGGATTCTATGAGATGCGGCAGGCTGTAAAGGAAAGAGGCGGGGGCTCGTTGGATCAATACTGGATCAACGACGGGCGGCTCTTTTACAAGGCTGTCACAGAACCCATCACCGGCGGATTTGTGGGGGCGAGGGTGTACATTGATGCGTTCTTGGTACAGGAGGATCCGCTGTATCCACGGCTCTACCATATTGAGATGACGGGGACGAGCACTGTGACGGGACGGACGTACAGCATCTCAACGAGTGTCTATTTGCGGGAGGATATGGGTGGGACGTAATGATGAGCGCGGCACCGTATCTGCCGTCGGACTCTGCGTGCTAACAACGGTGCTCCTGCTTGCGTTTGCTGCGGCGCAGTTTATGCGCGGCGGGGCAAGTGTCGCCGCAGAGTATGAGCGCGAGATGCAGCTGCGTCTTGCTGCAGAGAGTGGTGTGGAGACGGCTGTTGCGAGACTTGAGCGGACGCCATCCGCCTTCGATCCATTGCCTGATCCGGGCGTATATAAGAAAGTTGACAAGGAAGTTGGAGTGAATATGATTCCCGTGGGGGAGAATATCGAGCTCTGTGTTTTTGTTCGGGTACCGATGGAGGGGACGCTTGATGTCATCGCTGTAGCAACGGATTCTTTTGGTGTGGAGACGACACGCATACCCGATGGTGAGAACTGGGATCGGGCGAAGATTGTCCACGGACGGATGGAGAAAAAGGGGGATCGCTATGTCTGGCGGCGCTGGTATTAAGCTGCCGTGGAGCGTTCGTGAGGCAGTGGGGCTCTATCCTGCGCCGCATGGACTTGTACTTGTCCGCTTGTGCGCTGCAGAGGAGCATGGGGGAGCATGGATGGTGACCGAATCGCGCACGTCGGAGGAGTCCTGCCCTGTGCCTTCGGATGCGGAAGCGCTTGCCTCCTTCGTTCATACACACCTGATTCGGGCAGGCTGGGAAAAGATGCCGCTCGCACTTTCCCTCCCTGCATCGGAAGCGGCGATAGAGGAGCGGGAGCTGCCCGTTCGGCTTGAAGGAACGGAACTGCGGGCGGCTCTTCTTTGGGCACTGTGTGCAGAGATGGACGAAACGAACGAGGAGAACGCCGTCCGAATCTGTTGTATGCCTCTGCCGGATACGGGCGTACATCGCTATTGGGTGGCTCGGATGGAAGAACAACGCATACAGGACTATTTCTCTGCATTTTCTGCATTGGGATTGAAGCTGCGTCGCCTTACGGTTTGCCCACCGCACGGGGGTGTCCTTGCGGCGCAGATCGAGGCGGCGCGTGAACCGCGTATGCCGTGGGAAACGACGAGCGATGATGAGGAACCCGCCATTTATGCGGGGCTGCTCATGCGCACAGGGATGCCGGAGAATTTATATTGGACGGTGCAGCAAAATATTTTAGAGCAACTGCACGCGCATGCGGCAACACTGATTGCCGTCCTTGGCACGGCGTTTTTTCTGGCAAATGTGGCAGCGGATATCACTTCCTGCATGACAGCGCGCACGGCGCGTGACTACGCAGTGGAAGAGCTTGCACTGCGTGCGTCGGAGCGGGCGCGTATGCAGGAGTTTCATGCCCTGCGTGCCAACGTGGCAAAATATGAGCAAATGCTGGATGCCTTTGCGGCAGAATCGCTGCCGCTCCGCGCACTGCTCGTTCATCTTGGCTCCATGACCGTGGACGGTGTGCGCATTTCGGAAGTGCAGGCAGAGGCCCGCGACATTCGGATCGATGGGGAAGCCATAAACTATGCTGCGCTCGCCTCCTTCATGGGAGCGATGGAGGATGATGATTTTTTCTCTGCGGAGGTTACGCTCGAAAACGCGGGAAAGGTACAGCGTGCGGCAGATACGACGGAGCGCATTCACTTCATCCTGCGCAGCAGCTGGTAGGGGGCACAATGGGACAGTTTTCTGCGCGGCAGCGCATCGAAATCGCACTGATCTGGGTGCTTGGCTTGCTCTTCCTCTATCTGCAGGTCGTTTCTCCCGTCTTCACGGCGGAGCGCGCATCGGCAATTGCTGAGCGGACAGCGGCTGAGGCAGCACTTGCAGACATGGAGAGCTATCAGCGCACATTGCGGGACGATGTACAGGCGGAGGCAAAACTGCGTGCACGGCAGGCGCGTCTCGCGGATGCGCTGCCGGAGGAACGCGGGCAGGGGGCGTTTGTTCATGCTGTGGAGCATCTTGCACAGCGGAGCGGCGTGACGATTGAAGCCTTTGAGCCGCGCATGTCGGAGCAAAGCGGTGCGATCGTGATACAGCCAATTGTGCTCAAGTTTCATGGGAATTATTTTGATGTGCTTACATTTCTGCGTGCAGTGCAGGAGCAGGGACGCAGTGTTTCATATGGAGATTTTACACTCACGGCAGAGGGGAATGGGCTGCACTGCGTGCTTCTTCTGAGGATCGCAACACGCGCGGCGGAATAACGACGTTCTGTGTGGTGGCGCCTTCATCCTTGTGGCAAAACGGGGCAGTCTTGCAGGAAAAGACGCCGATACATCGAATCTACTTTAGAAACTGTGAATGTTAATGGGGGGATTTGAATGAGTCATCTGCGTTTTGTCACAGGCGGGGAGTCGCACGGTGCCGCACTGACGGCGATTCTCGATGGGATGCCCGCCGGACTGCGGCTCACGCGTGCGGCGATCGACGCACAGCTTGCACGTCGTCAACGGGGCTATGGACGCGGCGACCGCATGAAGATCGAGACGGATCACGCCCTTGTTCTCTCGGGGCTGCGTTTCGGTGAGACGCTCGGCTCACCGATCACGCTTCAGGTCGTGAACCGCGATTTTGCAAACTGGACGGAGCGCATGGATCCCTTTGGCACGCCCGCCGGTCCAAAGGTTACCGCTGTGCGCCCGGGACATGCCGATCTCACGGGCGTTCTGAAATATGAGCGCACCGATGCGCGTGACATTCTTGAGCGCTCGAGTGCGCGCGAGACGACGATGCGCGTTGCCGTCGGTGCCGTCTGCCGTCAGCTGCTTGCCGCACTCGATGTAACCGTCGCCTCTCATGTGACGGAGATCGGCGGCGTGACGGTGGATCGCGCGGCAATCCGCGATGAGGACATCGGCGTGACGAACAGCGCCGATCTGAACTGCTGCGATCCTGCGGCAGAGGCGCACATGAAGGCTCGCATCGATGAGGCGAAGGCGGCAGGCGATACGCTCGGCGGCGTCTTTGAGATCGTCGTGCGCGGGCTTCCCATCGGGCTCGGCTCCCATACGCAGTGGGATCGCCGCCTCGACGGGCAAATCGCAGGAGCTCTGATGTCCATTCAGGCGATTAAGGGAGTGGAGATCGGTGCGGGCTTCCGGTGCGCACATCTGCCCGGCAGCGAGATTCACGATGAACTCTTTATGAGGACGGATGGGCATCCCTATCGTAAGACGAACCGCGCAGGCGGTATCGAGGGCGGCATGACGAACGGTGAGACGCTCGTCGTACGCGCGGCGATGAAACCCATTCCGACGCTGATGGCGCCGCTTCGGACAGTGGACATTGCAACGCACAACGAGGTCTCCGCGAGCAAGGAGCGCAGCGATGCCTGCGCCGTGCCTGCCGCCTCGGTGGTCGGCGAGGCTATGATCTCCTTTGTTCTTGCGGACGCGATCTGCACACAGTTTCATGCGGATACGATGACGGATCTCAGTGCTTCGCTTGCCTCTTACCGTGCGCGGCTTGAAAGGATATGGCAGAAGGGATGAAGAACGTCGTACTGATCGGCTTCATGGGGACGGGCAAGACCAGCGTCGGGCGGCTGCTCGCAGGGCGGCTCGGTTGTGTCTTTCACGATCTCGACCGAACGATCGAAGAGCAGCACGGCATGAGCATCCCTGCGATGTTTGCTGAGCACGGTGAGCCGTATTTTCGCGTACGCGAGAAGGAGGCTGTGCGCGATGCGGCGGCACGTACGAACCTCGTCATTGCAACCGGCGGCGGAACGGTCAAGGATCCGGAGAATGTGGCGCTGCTGCGCCGGAACGGCGTGCTTGTTGCGTTGACCGCCGATGTCGATACCATCCTCCGGCGGACGGAAGCGCGCGGTGCGCGCCCCGTTCTCGACGGTGCCGATGCCGGGGATCGCCGCGCTGCAGTGGTGCAGCTTCTTGAGGAACGGCGGCATCTCTATGAGGACGCGGACGTCACGGTGGATACGAGCGGGCGCTCGCCGCTTGAGGTGGCGGAGTATATCGTACAGGCAACACGGATTTGGAGAAAATGATATGATGCAGAGGGTAGACGTTGAACTCGGGGAGCGCAGCTATTCGCTTGTGATCGGCAGCGGCATCGTGGACGAAATACGTGCGTTTGTCCGTCAGGCGGAATACTCCCCGCACGGCATGATCGTCACGGATACAAATATCGCACCACTCTGCGCCGGGCAGATTGCAGCGCTCCTCGCAGATGCAGGCGTGCAGGCAGAGATCGCGACGATTCCTGCTGGGGAGTCCTCGAAGAGCCTCACGCAGGCGAATGAACTCTTTACGCGCGCAATTGAGCTGGGGCTGGATCGCCGTTCGCCGATCTTCGCGCTTGGCGGCGGCGTGGTCGGCGATCTTGCGGGCTTTGTTGCGGCGACCTACATGCGCGGTGTGCCCTTCATCCAGATCCCGACAAGTCTCCTCGCACAGGTAGACTCGAGCGTCGGCGGCAAGGTTGCCGTCAACCATCCGCTCGGCAAGAATCTCATCGGTGCGTTCTATCAGCCGGACGCTGTCTTTATGGAGCTGGATTTTCTGAAGACACTGCCCGCACGTGAGATCGCCACGGGACTTGGCGAGATCATCAAATACGGCATCATCTACGATGCCGATTTCTTTGCGTGGCTTGAGCGGCACCGTACGGAGGTGCTTGCTCTCGAACCCGCCGCTGTGGCGCATATGATCGCACGGTCCTGTGAGATCAAGGCGGATGTCGTGCGGCAGGATGAACGCGAGGGGGGACTGCGCCGCATCCTGAACTTTGGGCATACAATTGCGCACGCGATTGAGAAAGAGACGGGCTATGCACGCTATCGGCACGGCGAGGCGGTTGCGATCGGTATGGCGGGCGCAGCGGATATCAGCGTGCAGATGGGGATTCTCCCGGATGTGGACCGCGTGCGTATGAATGAATTGAGCAGCGCGATGGGACTGCCGCTCTCTGTCGATGGTGTGACGGCAGACGCGATGTACGAAGATCTCTTTCATGACAAAAAAACCGTCGGCGGGCGAATTCATTGGGTGCTCGCGGACAGCATCGGAAAGGTCTCTGTGCACAGTGATGTCCCTGAGGAGATGGTACGCAAAACTTTGCTGGGACTTTCTTCCTGAAAAATCTTAAGTACACTTCATTTTCCAACGAATAATTCTGAGAGGAGGCGGCAGAAAATGAATCGGAGATTGTGTGCATTCGTACAACTGTTTTTTTGTGTTTTTTTTCTTTGCGCACAGCATCCGGTTTCGGCTGAGACCTCCGAACTCTTGTGGGAGTATTGGCAGTCAAACACGTCCGATGCTGAGGACCGGGCGGCGAGGAGCGTTCCGACCTTCTCGAAGGACGAGGGGCGCTGGCGGAAATTCAATCCGCAGTTTGGTGTCGCCGTACCCGAGGGGACGCACTACGTCTGGATTCGAGTCTACATTCCGCCCGATACGGGGGCAGACGAGAGCCTTTTTTTCTCCACCACCGATCAGGCTGTGCGGATCTTTTTGGATGGGGTATCGATCTATCACTACGGTGACCTCAGCCAACATAACTCCTCCTATGGGCGGAAGTGGCATCTCGTCGATCTGCCCGTATGGGCAGTCGGGCGCCAGCTTTATATGCAGGTACATTCCGACAACATCTGGGTGCTCGGTCAGTTCGACCACATTCGTCTCGCGCGCGCTGCACATCAGATCGAGGATGTATTCCTCTACAACTTCCCCCATGTCAGCGGCATCACGGCACTCCTCATCTTCATCATGCTGCTCGGTGTCTACTTTTTCACAGAAAAGGAGCTTCGGGATATCTATCTGCGGCTGATCGTTGTCCTGGTTATCTTTTTCGTCTGGATGGTCAGCTCGTCGAGTCTCATGTTGTTTTTGCTTGACCGACCGGTGTTCTGGTGGAATTTGGAGATGATTTCAACCTATCTCATCCCGCTCAGTGCGAACCTGCTCATTTACAGCATCATTGATGAACGTTATAAAAAGAACATCCTTCAACTTTCCTGCATCTACGGACTTATTTTCTTTTTTGCCGTTTTGCTCGAGCTTTTGGAGCAGAACGGATTCTTTCTCATGCGGTTCTTTTACTATCCTGCGCTCCTTGTCTGCGGACTTATGACCGTATATTGGCTCCGGTCGTGTCATGAGCGCGGCAATCGGCGCTGCCGTTCGCTGCTTATCGCGTTTGGGACACTCTCGGCGCTTGCTGTTGTCGATGGAATGGCGCTGCAATATCGCCTGTTTGCGTGGCATATGTACCTCGTTCCGTTTGGTATCTATACCATCGGCTTCTTTATCGTTCAACTGATTCTGGAGCGCGCTGCACATGAGCGCTATCTCACGGAACTCTCCGAGAGTCTCGAGAACGAGGTCAGCGTCGTGACGAAGCGT
Source organism: uncultured Centipeda sp. (assembly GCA_937925565.1). Lineage (GTDB taxonomy): Bacteria > Bacillota > Negativicutes > Selenomonadales > Selenomonadaceae > Centipeda. The sequence continues at coordinate 1,960 of CALALM010000179.1, read as the reverse complement.
ATGGAGATCGATCCTCTCACAGGTGCGTTCAACCGCAATAAATTCCCGGCAGCAACACGTGATTTCATGCGGATCTCGCTCGAGACCAAGGAGCCGTTTGCCCTCATCATGTTTGACATCGATCATTTCAAGAACATCAATGACACCTACGGTCACGATGTCGGCGATGACGTGCTTGTAGGATTTGCACAGACCATCAGCGGCTTTCTCGACCGTCGGCACATCCTTATTCGCTGGGGCGGCGAGGAGTTCATCCTGCTCTGTCTCCACTATGACGGGACGGAGGCAGAGGCGTTCGCGAATACTCTTCGGGAGGCGGTCTCCGAGGCGCATATCCATCCGTCGGCGCAGGTGACGTGCAGCGGCGGCGTTGCGGTCTGGTACGGGACGGATGAGGATACGGCAGACCATGTGGTAAAGCGTGCCGACATCGCACTCTATCAGTCGAAGGAGAACGGGCGCAATCGCATTACGTGCGAACCGGACTGGCAGGCACATATGCCGCCGCGTCGCCCGAAGAGAAAGCTGCAGGAGAAACAGGGTGAGAACGGACATCCCGAGGAGAATATGAAGGGGCTTTGGGATCACTGACAGGATGATATCCCGCAGGAGCAGATTTGTGCCCTGCCAAAAAATTTTTCTTGCACACAGGCGCATCTTATGCTATAGTCACTGAGTATGTGTGTGGATGGTCCGCTGGGCGGCATGAGCCGGCTATGAACGTCCGAGCGAAGGAGGAAAACATATGAATATCATCGAGATCCTTGAGAAGGAGCAGCTTCGCTCCGACATTCCGGAGTTTGCGCCCGGCGACACGGTTCGCGTCCATGCGCGCATCGTCGAGGGAACGCGCGAGCGCATTCAGGTGTTCGAGGGCGTTGTCATCGCACGTCAGGGCACAGGCGTCCGTGAGACCTTCACCGTGCGCCGCATCGCTTCGGGTGTCGGCGTCGAGCGTCTCTTTCCCGTGCACTCCCCGCGTATCGCCAAGATCGAGGTGACGCGCCGCGGTATCGTCCGCCGTGCGAAGCTCTACTATCTGCGTGGACTTACGGGCAAGGCAGCTCGTATTCGGGAAAAGCGCTAATTGTACGATGGATGGGGACTGCTGCGGCAGTCCCTATTTTTGCTGTATGAGAGGAGGAGTTTATGGAAAAAGAAACGTCAACCGCGTCGGAGATCAAGGACTGGATCGTATCCATCGTCGTCGCCGTCGCGCTTGCCATGTTCATCCGCACCTTTATTGTGGAGCTCTACGTCGTCGACGGACCGTCGATGCGTCCGACACTTGAGTCGGAGGAGCGCCTCGTCGTCAATAAATTCATCTATCGCTTCCGACCGCCGGAGAAGGGCGAAGTCCTCGTTTTTCAGTACCCGCGTGACCCGAGCCGCGACTTCATCAAGCGTGTGATCGCGACCCCGGGTGATACGATCGAGATCCGCGAGGGGCGCGTGCTCGTCAACGATCAGCTGCTCACGGAGGACTACATCCTCGAAAAGACGCGCAGCGAGTACCCGAAGTCAACCGTGCCCGAGGGGCGCATCTTCGTCATGGGCGACAACCGCAACAACTCCGAGGACAGCCGCTTTGCCGATGTCGGCTTCGTTCCGTACGACCTCATCAAGGGCAAGGCGATGATTGTGTTCTGGCCGATTTCGGCATATAAGACGCTCTGATGGAGGGAAGCACCATGCGCTTTGTATCATGGAACGTCAATGGTCTGCGTGCCGCACTGAAAAAAGGCTTCATGGAGTCCTTCAAGGAACTGGATGCCGACGCGTTTTGTCTGCAGGAAACGAAGATGCAGGAGGGGCAGGCGATCCTCGATCTGCCCGGCTACGAGCAGTATTTTTACAGTGCGGAGAAAAAGGGCTACTCGGGCACGGCGATCTTTACGCGCGTGAAACCACTCTCCGTTGCATATGGCCTTGGGATCGAGGAGCACGATCACGAGGGGCG
>CALALM010000178.1 GCA_937925565.1 uncultured Centipeda sp. | reverse complement strand
GCGTGAAATTCGCCGCGAGCGTAAAGCTGCGCAGACGCTTTTCGATGTTGACGACGAGCTTCATTCACGCACCTCCCGTTTGAGGTACAGGTTCATCGCTCCGATAAAGAAGAGTGAGAACAGGGAGATGATGATGGCCCAACGAAAGGCGAGATCGTAGTCATTCGCCTGCACCGCCGCATAGATGGCGGTGGACATCGTCTGCGTGCGCCCCGGGATGTTGCCTGCGAACATGATGGTCGCACCGAACTCGCCGAGCGCACGCGCAAACGAGAGGACAAGCCCCGCGAGGATGCCGTGGCGCGCGTTCGGCAGGATAATGCGCCAGAAGATGCGCCAGTTGCTGACGCTGAGGGTCTGCGCCGCGTGAATCATATTGCGGTCAATCGCCTCGAACGCGCCGCGCGCCGTGCGGTACATGAGCGGGAGGCTCACGATGACCGCCGCGATGACCGCCGCACGCCAGGTAAAGACGAGCGGCAGGTCGATCTCAAGCAGGAGACTTCCGATTGTACTGCGCTTTCCGAGAAAGAGCAGGAGGAAGAATCCAACGACGGTCGGCGGCAGGACGAGCGGCAGGGTGATTACGGCATCGGCAATCGTGCCCGCGAGGCGGCTGCGGATTTGCAGCACACCGTATGCGAGCGCAATGCCGACAAAGAACGTGATGACCGTCGCAAGTCCCGCGACCTCAAGGGATATGATGAGCGGAGAAAATGTTTCGTCTGCCATTACTTCACGGTGAAGCCATACTTCTCAAAGACCTTCTTTGCTGCGTCGGTCTGAAGGAAGGCGAGGAAATCCTTTGCCTCCTTCATGTTCTTCGCGTCTTTGAGCACAGCGGCGGGGTAGACGATGGGCTTATGGGTGTCGGCAGGGGCAACGGCGGCGACCTTTACCTTGTCGGAGATCGCTGCGTCCGTCGCATAGACGACGCCTGCGTCCGCATCGCCCGTCTCGACCCATGCGAGCACCTGACGAACGTCCGAGCCGTAGACGGCGCGCTCCTTCACCTGATCGAGGATGCCGAGCTTCGTAAAGA
>CALALM010000177.1 GCA_937925565.1 uncultured Centipeda sp. | reverse complement strand
CGTCGAACTTGGTGGGGTTGTAGATGACGGCGGCGCGCTTCTCGCTGCTGGCGCGCGACAGGCGGCGATTGACCCAGCTGGTGAGGATCGCGTCGATGCCGCCGACCCGCAGGGCCAGGTTCGCGAAGGCGGCACCCAGGAGGAACCCGCCGACGAGGTCGCTGAGCGCAGCCAGGCCCATGTACCACTGGCTGACGGCTGTCACGGCGACGGCCGCGTAGCCCAGGACGGTGCCGGCGGCGACCATGGTGCTGCGGTGGTGGGCGCGCGCGAGGGTCACCAGGACCCAGGAGGCCAGGGTCATCGCCGTGATGTGCGCGTTGGGGTAGGAGTACTCGAAGGCGGCGATGGAGTCGGAGAAGGTGGAGCCCGGGGCGGGGCGGGCCAGGTACAGGGCGATGAGGTACTGCGTGGGGATGCCGGCGGCGGCGATGGCCAGCGAGACGCTCAGGCGGCGCATGCGGGCCGTGTAGGCGTAGGCGACCCCGGCCACGATGAGCCCGAGGATGAGGAAGGGGTGGGTGAGGGTCGCGAAGGCCTCGGCGAGCTGGCCGGCGGCCGACCGCAGCTGGGCGTCGGGGGTCGGCAGGAGGGCGTCAATGGCGGGGGAGCGGTGCGTGGCGCCGGGGGCGAGCGGTCCCGGGGCGCTCAGGTAGGTCCATACGAGGAAGGCCAGGGTGAAGCCGATGCACAGGACGGCCTCGACGTACTTCAGGCGTCGTGGGGCTCGGGGGGAGGAGGCGGCGGTGGGGGCGGCGGAGTCGCATGGAGGCTCGGTCACGCTCGCTCGTCCTTTCCCCGGGGTGAATATCCGGGAGTCAGCCTAGCCGGTGCGCCTGTGGGCGGCATATGTCCCGGCTGTGGGTGGCGAAGAGGGCGCGTGGGGGTGAGCGGAGCCGGTTCGACGGCGGAGCAGGGCGGCCCGCCACGTCGGGTGAGCGGCCGCGTGGGGTGAACGGGGCGGCGTCGGACTACCGGCGGTAACCGAACCAGAGAGCAGCGGCCTCGCGCATGGAGTCAGTCAGCCTGGAGTAGGGCAGCGGAGTGTTGCCGGCCTCGCGTACGGCGTCCTCAATGGTGTCGCGTACCAGCCAGACGTCGGCGGGGTTCATGACGGCGTTGACGGTCAGAGCGGCCTCGAAGCGGTCAGTGGGCAGACCGGTACGATCGCGGATCTGCTCGGCGGTGAGGCCGGTGAGGGCGAGGTTGGCGGAGAGCTCGCGGGCAGTGGCCTCGCGCTCGCGGGAACTCAGACTCATGAGGGCGATGCTACGCGTCGTGATTGTGGATGGCTCTGGGGTCGGCGGCGGGGGTGTGTTGACGGCAGGAGGGGTGAGGGAGGAAGAAGGGGGTGTGGATGCGTCACGGATTCTTGAATTCGGTGACGCGTGCGTGTGCGTGAATAGTCGGCGTCGAGTAACCCGGCCGTCTGGAGCGCCGCGGCTACGCGTTGTGGCCTTGGGTGTCTGAGCGGCCTGTGAGTGCCTGGTGGCCCTCGCACCCCAGGCCGCGGGCGCGGTGGGCCTCGAGCGCCTGGGCGCCAAGGCGCTCACTTCCCAGGACCTCTCCGACGATGCGGACGGCCTTGTCGCCGTCGATCGGTTCGGGCAGGTAGGCCTCGTCCAGTGCGGGAAAGTCCTCCGCCAGCTCAGTGCGGGCACCTGGGCCCAGGGAGGGGATGTCACCCCGGGCCCGGGAGAGCACCCCATTGATGACCCCGTTCAGTGCGAGCCGCCGTCGGCCGGCGATGCCGTGCTCCGCCAGGAAGGCCAGGTAGGGCTCCTCCTGCCGGTACTGGACCGCGAGCGACAGTGTGTGGAGGGCGTCTTGGAGCTCATCGATTCGTTGGGACTGCTCCTCAACCCGGCGACGCAGTTCCTCAAGCTCGGTGCTGGGATCCGGCATACGTGGCCTCCTTCCCGGTGGTTTCCTCACCTCGGGGTAGAGCGTGCGGCCGGTGGCCTCGTCCCGGGCTCCTACTGCACGAGGGTCGGGAGGTACTGGCCGTGGGTTGTGCGTACTGCACGAACCTCCGACCCCCATGCAGTACACCCGAGGTTCGTGCAGTGCGGGCGGTCGGGTGTGACTGTGAAGCGAGCGGCCGCGCGATCGAACACCCGCGACATGGGGAGGCTCGACGGTCGGGCAAAGGCCCGCGAGTGAACTCGCAGGCCTTCTCATCGTCTCGCCGTCGGGGTGCTTAGGCCTTCGGCCTGTCGACCCCTACGCGTCAGAAGCCCCATGAGCAAGCTCATGGGGCTTTTCATCGTCGGGGTATTCGGCCTGGCGGCCTCTTACCCCTTCCTCCTCGGGCGTCTCGCGAGCAAGCTCGCTGACGTGCTGCTTGAGGATCTTGCGCGTCCCGTCCCCGGTGAGTATCGTTCCATTGCGGCACTTGCGCCCGCCGAACGTAAGGAAGTGTGGGAGAAGCTCGACATTCTTCCCATCAGCGCGTACAACGAGGTGTTTGATGCGTTCCACCGTACAGGCTGCGGCACGGACGGCGACTGGCAGAGCACGATGAAGCAGTTCCTGCGCTGCGGTCTGGCGTTCTGCTACACGGGCGTAGTCGCGGCAAACATCGCGACGGACGCGCTCTTTGGTGTCGGGCATCGCGCGACCTCGAAGGTCAACGTCGGCGCACTCAAAAAGGGCTGGGTCAACATTGCCGTCCACGGGCATCTGCCGACGCTTGTCAGCGAGATCGTTCGCATCGGCAAGACGGAGGAGTTTGTTCGGTTGGCAAAGGAGCACGGTGCGGAGGGCATCCAGTTCTACGGGATCTGCTGCTCGTGCCTTGCAGCGATGTACCGTTACGAGGGGGTCATTCCACTCTCGAACGCGGTTGGCGCGGAGCTGGTGCTCGGCACGGGGGCGCTCGATCTCTGGGTCGCGGACGTGCAGGACGTGTTCCCGTCCATTATGGATGTGGCACACTGCTTTAAGACGACGGTCGTCACGACGAGCGATGCCGCGCGTCTGCCGGGCGCGGAGCACTACGCCTACGATCATCACCACTCCAATGTGGAGGACACGGAGAAGATCGCACGCAAGATTGTGACGCGTGCCATCGAGAGCTTTGCCGCGCGGCGCGACATCCCTGTCTTTATCCCGGCATACGAGGTGACGGCAGAGATCGGATTCAGCGCGGAGTCCGTGCGCGAACGCTATAACGGCTTTGGCGCAATTGCAGAGGCACTGAGGTCCGGGAAAATTCGCGGCATTGTGAACATGGTCGGCTGCAACAATCCGCGCGTTGTCTACGAGCGTGCGATTGTGGACATCGCCGAGGAACTCATCAAGAACGATGTTCTCATCTTTACGAACGGCTGCGCCTCATTCCCCCTGCTGAAGCTCGGCTATTGCAGTCTGTCCGCGCTCGAAAAGACGGGCGCGGGGCTGCGTTCCGTCCTCGGCGAGGATCAGCCGCCCGTCTGGCACATGGGCGAGTGCGTGGACAATACGCGTGCCTCGACCATCCTCGGAGGAGTGGCGGCGGAGGCGGGCGTTGCAATCAAGGATATGCCATACGCCTTCACCAGCCCCGAGTGGGCGAACGAAAAGGGGCTGGATGCCTCGCTCGCGTTCCGTCTGTTCGGCATCGACTCCTACCACTGCGTCGAGGCTCCGATTCACGGCTCGACGAATGTCATGAACTTCCTCAAGCGCGATACGAAGGAGACGCTCGGCGCGGTCATGACCGTGGATACGGACGCGAAGCGTCTCGCTGCGAAGATTCTCGCGGATCTTGACGCACAGCGCGCGGCACTCGGCTGGGCGGAATGTGCACCCATTGCAGCGGCGGCGGACAGCTCGGCGGAGCTTGCCGAGACGGCGGAGGAACTGGCGGAGGTCGGTGCATGAGGCGGCTCGTTCTCGCCGCATTCATACTCATCCTCTGTGCTGCGGCGTTCGTTGGATTCCGCCCGGCAGAGGAGCGTGACCCGCGCACCGTACGTATCGCCTATCTGCCGACCACCCATGCCCTGCCGCTCATCGCGCAGCAGGAGATGGAGACGGCGGACGGTACGGTGCGCTTAGAGCTGATCCGCTACGGCTCGTGGCCGGAGCTGATGGATGCGCTGAACACGGGACGCGTCGACGGCGCGTCCGTCCTCATCGAGCTTGCCGTCAAGGCTCGTGAACAGGGCATCGATGTGCGTGCAGCAACCCTCGGACACCGGGATGGTAACATCATCGTTGCACTCCCCACGGTGCAGTCGTCGGAGGAGCTGCGTGGCAAGGTCTTTGCCATCCCACATAAGCAGTCCACACATAAGCTGCTCCTCGACGAGCTGCTCACGCGCGGCGGCATGACCGAGGCGGATCTCACCGTTGTCGAGATGACACCGCCAGAGATGCCCGCCGCACTCGCGCAGGGGCAGATCGCGGGCTACTGCGTCGCCGAGCCGTTCGGGGCACAGGCGCTCCTGCTCGGTACGGGCCACATCCTCGCACGCAGCGACGAGCTGTGGGAGGACAGCCCGTGCTGCGCCCTCGTCTTTCACGGCGATTTTGCAGAGGAGCACACGGAGCTCGCCCGCGCGGCGGTACGTGCCTACCTCGATGCGTCGGAGCACTTGACGGAGCATCCGGAGGAGCAGACGAAGATCGCAGGGCACTTTCTCAAGACGCAGCCCGATGTCCTCGCCGCCTCCTTCGACTACATCTCCTACGAGAGCCCAGTCCTCAGCCGTGCCGCATATGACGACCTTACGTACCGTATGAGGGCAGAGGGCTTGATTACGCGAATTCCCTCCTACGAGGAGTTTGTGGATGAGCGATTATTGCCGTAAATGAAAGGACTGTCGCCTATGCAGACACTGCGTCACCTCCTCGGCGGTGCCGCCGTCACCATCCTCCTCTGGCAGCTCCTCTGCACGGTCGGTGGCTGGAATGAGGCGCTTTTTCCCTCACCGCTGAGAACCCTTGCGGGACTTGGTGAGCTGATTGCGAGCGGCGCGCTTGCCTACGACATCGCCGCGAGTCTCCTCCGCTTCGCCGTCGGCTACCTCTCCTCCGTTCTTATCGCACTCGTGCTTGGACTGGTGCTTGGATGGTACAGCCGCGTCTGGGCGTATCTCAGCCCCATTGCACAGGTGCTGCGCCCCGTCTCACCCGTGGCGTGGCTGCCGTTCATCGTCCTTTTCTTCGGTATTGGCGAGGCACCTGCGATTGCCATCATCTTCCTCGCCGCATTCTTCCCCGTCCTCCTTTCGACCATTGCCGCCGTACAGAAGATCGAGCCGGTCTACCTGCGCGTTGCGCAGAACTTCGGCATCGGGCAGCCGCAGCTTTTCACAAAGATCCTGCTGCCCGCCGTATTCCCGCAGGTTGCAACGGGGCTGCATCTCGCGCTCGGCACAGCGTGGGTCTTTCTCATCGTAGGGGAGATGGTCGGCGCACAGTCGGGGCTCGGATTCCTCATCATCGACGCGCGGAACAATCTGCGTGCCGATCTCCTGATGGCGGCAATCCTCGTCATCGGCGTGCTCGGGCTGCTGCTGGACAGCGCCATGGGGCTGGCGGAGCGTCGGCTCTATCGACGTTGGGGCATGGGAGGAAAGGCATGAGCTACATTGAGATCGCGGATGTTTCCCGCGTCTACCGCAAAAATGGCGCGGAGTTCCACGCCCTCCATCATGTGAGTCTCGCGATTGAGCGCGGCGAGTTTATCTGTCTGCTCGGTCCCTCGGGCTGTGGCAAGTCGACGCTCCTTGCAGCACTTGCAGGCTTTGATCGCGTGACGAGCGGCAGCATCCGCATTGCGGGCGAGGAGGTGCGTGCGCCGCATATCAAGAACGTCACCATCTTTCAGAACTACGGGCTGCTCCCGTGGCGCACCGTGGAGAAAAATGTGGAGCTGGGTCTTGAGAGCCTCGGCACACCGCCCGCAGAGCGCACGGAAATCGCACGGAAGTATCTCGCCGTCGTCGGGCTCGAACGCTTTGCCCACAGCCACCCACCCGAGCTCTCGGGCGGGATGCAGCAGCGCGTCGCCATCGCTCGTGCCCTTGCCGTCGATCCCGACATCATCTTTATGGACGAGCCGTTCGCCGCGCTCGATGCGATCACGCGTATGGGACTTCAGGACGAGATCTCGGCGATCTGCCGCAACGAGGGCAAGACCATCATCTTCGTTACGCACGACATCGACGAGGCCGTTGTCCTCGCCGATCGCGTCGTTGTCATGACGCCGAACCCCGGACAGGTGCGTTGCGTCCTTCCCGTTGACCTGCATGGACACCGCGACCGCACGAGCGCAGACTTTCTGCGCATCCGCGACCGCATCTTCGCTGCATTCGAGATGAAACCGAAGGACGGGACGGAATACTATATCTGAAAAAAGTCCTAAACTTTGCACCGCACGGCTCTGTGCCGTGCGGTTTTTGTTCTGTGATCCATGGTGCGGAGTGGTTTGATCTTGTTCTTCCGTAACATTGATCACGGAGTCGAAATCTTTTTACTTGTTCAAACGTCAATCTCATGCTATACTCACATAAACTCCATATATCTTTATGTTTTTCGAGCCGCCGTACCTGTGGCACAGGCTATGGTGCGTCGGCCTGATCGCGGGATTCTCGCAGATCACGGGGGAAGGTATGGAAACGTCCTTCCCTGCCCGCAGGCTTTTGTCTGCATTGCAAAGGAAAACCGGCATGGGGAGGACTGCGCTCTTTTTGTGCGCTGTAATTGCTCGCTGGATTTTTCCGGCGGGCATTTTTTGTTGGGAAAGTTTGGGGATTTGCAGAACGGAAAAGGGGCGTTATGGGGCAATATGCGCGTATGATGACGGCGGGAAGTGTACTTGCCGTGCTGTTTTTCATCCTCTTACTCTCGGTGGGACGGTTCTATGTCCCGTTCGATCAGGTGGTGGCAATTCTCGCATCGAATTTTATCGAACTTCCGATCACATGGGATGCGTCGATGTATAACGTCGTCATGGTGATCCGTCTGCCGCGCGTGCTCGGCGACATCCTCGTCGGCGTTGCGCTCGCGGTATCGGGTGCGGCGTATCAGGGCGTCTTTCGCAACGATCTCGTCTCGCCGGATCTCCTCGGTGTCTCGCAGGGCGCGAGCGTGGGCGCGTGCCTTGCGATCCTCGCGCATCTGACGCTCGGCGGCACGGCGGTCGCGGCATTTCTCGGCGGCATCGCGGCGGTTACGATGACACTCATGCTGCCAAAGCTCGTGCAGAGCCGCTCGCGCATCGTGCTCGTCCTCTGTGGCATCATTGTGTCGGGCTTTATGGCGGCGGTGATCGGTCTGCTGAAATACCTCGCCGACCCCGATATGGAGCTGGCGGATATTGTCTACTGGCAGCTCGGCAGCCTTGCAAAGGTCTCGTGGGACAATCTGCTCTACGTCACGCCGATCATCGTCTTCACGCTCGCGGGGCTGCTTGCGATGCGCTGGCGCATGAATGTGCTTTCGCTCTCGGATCAGGAGGCGGCGAGCCTCGGCGTGAATGTGCAGCGCGAGCGTCTTGCCGTGATCGCGCTCGCAACCCTGCTGACAGCATCGGCGGTGTGCCTGAGCGGAACGATTGGCTGGATCGGTCTCATCCTGCCGCATCTGGCACGAATGCTGGTCGGCGGCAATCACGCGCAGCTCCTGCCCGCAACGGCGGTACTCGCCGCGTCCTTTTTGATGCTCGCCGATCTCCTCGCGCGTACGCTGACCTCTGCGGAGGTGCCGCTCGGGATTCTCTGCGGTTTTGTCGGCACACCGTTCTTTGCGTGGATTCTCTATCGCCAGCGGAGGTATTTCTGATGGAGCGCGCAATGCTTTGGCTCGACGACGGTTCGTTCCGCTATCGCACGGACGCACCGTACATCTTCGAGCATATCTCGTTTTCGATCAAGGGCGGTGAGGTGCTCGCGCTCCTCGGGCGCAACGGTGTCGGCAAGTCAACGCTCCTCGCGTGCCTGATGGGATTTCAGGAGCTGACGCAGGGACGCATCTATACGAACGGGCAGAACATCTATGCGATGTCGCCGCGTGAGCGCGCGCGGGAGATCGCGTTTGTGCCGCAGATCATCAGCGCGGAGAGTTCGTTTACGGTGCGTGACTATGTGTCCTTCGGCGCGACGGTGCGCACAGGGATGTTCTCCGCGCCGAGCAAGGCGGACTATGCGCAGACGGATGAGATTCTCGAGGAGCTCGGCATTGCGCACATTCGCGACCGCCAGTGCAGGGAGCTCAGCGGCGGGCAGCGGCAGCTGGCCGCCATCGGGCGCGCACTGCTTCAAAATACGAGGCTGATCCTTATGGACGAGCCGACGGCGGCACTCGATGTGCGCAATCAGGTGCTCGTCCTCCAGACCATCGACAGCTTGCGTGCAAAGGGCTACGGTGTCGTCTTTACAACGCATCTGCCCGAGCAGGCACTGCTCCTGAATAGCCGCGTCGCGCTCTGTTTCGGCACGCATATGGATTTTTACGAATCCGTGGACGAGGTGCGGGCATCGCATCTGGAGGAGCTGTACGGGACGAAGCTGAGCCTTTTCCACAGCGACAATGTGCAGCGTACGGTCTGTGTGATTCCTCGGCTGTAGTATGTCGTGCATCCCCCTCGCGAACGCCTCGTTGCACAAGCGGTCGCACACTTATCTGCCTAAATACCTGCGGATTCCAAACGCGCTTCGCTTGAACGAATAAAATCCGCAGGGGG
>CALALM010000176.1 GCA_937925565.1 uncultured Centipeda sp. | reverse complement strand
GACGCGGGCGGCAGCCAGTACAACCACAGCATCGGCTACTCCACGGGTGACCTCGGAAATGGCACCTATATGGACTTCTCCTACGGCTGGAGCAAGACCGCACCCTTCCTCTACGATAATGACGGCACATCCATGCAGTACTACGGCAAGCGCAATCCGATGAGTGCACGTGTCGAGTTCAACATCGGCAAGGATGAGACGCTCACCCTCTCGGCGGATCGTCAGACAGAAGACTTGCAGAAAGATACAACGCTTGGCAGATTTACGCGAGGCAGGGTCATAGATATGGCGGCGCTGGAAGATGCGTGGCGCAACAACCTCAGCATTGACTGGAAGAAGCAGACGAACCGTGCGGACTATCGCGTGCGCCTCTACCAGACGGAACATAATTCCGATGTAACTTATCGTGTTTTTGGCAGAGGAATCCCCTATCATCATTTCTATTTCGATTTTTTCAATCGCATCGATAACGTTCTCGAGGCATCCGTCGGTGTGATGGCGCACGACAAGCACTATGTGACCGTTGGGGCGGACTATCACGATGAATACGGTGAGGGAACACGAATCAGTGTTCCGGGACAGACGGCGCGTCAGGAAACGAGATACTATAGTTTCCCCAACCCGGATGATCCGTCTGATCCGAATAAGCGCTCCTACACCGGCAATATTTATAATACCTCTCTGAACTACTACAGCGCCTACATCATGGATGACTGGCAGGTTGGCAAGAAGCTGCTCATCATCCCTGCCCTGCGCTATACGAATCACAGCCACTTCGGCGTGAACGTTTCCCCATCCATCGGCGCGACATACAAGGCACGCAATAACGTCCGCATCAAGACGAACATCGGCACGAGCTTCGCAACGGGCGGCATTGCCGAGCTCTACCACGATTGGGAAATGTACGAACCATCGCTGAATCCCAAGCCGCCGATTCGCAACGGCTGGCTGTTCGAAGGCAATCCCGAGCTGAAGCCCGAGAAGGCGCTCAATATGGACATCTCTGTTGAAAAGGATTTTGACAAGAAGACCAGTGCAAAGCTCACCCTCTTCCGCAATGACTACAAAGACTATATGCAGATCATGTATAACGGAGAGAAGCAGAGCAAAAACCTTTATGGCCGCACCTACTATGATCCTCAGGTACGCTATCCGAGCGTCTACGGATATTATGACTATGATACGCTTGTATCCATGATAGAGTCTGCGCCAAACTGGCAGTACATTGAGGACAATATCATTGATGAAACATCTATGGTGTCCAATGTGCCTGCTACGGATGATGTCTATACCTACCGGAACATCTCCAAGGCGCGCACGCAGGGCATCGAGGCAGAGGTGACACATCAGGTTTCACGCGATTTCAACATTAAGGCGGGCTACACCTACCTCGATGCCTATGACCGTCAGACGGGCAAGCGTCTCGAGGGACGCGGTCGCCACATGTTCAACCTCACAATGACCTACAGCGACCCGAAGAACGGCTGGCGTGCCACATTCTGGGGCGACTATACGCGAAACTATCTTGATATCCGCGACCGCATTATCACAGGTCGACTGATGGATGCAAACGGAAACACAATTACGGAGGCACCTCATTACACGTTCACGAACCCCGAAACAGGTGAAGTCTATCATTTGTTCCCCAACGAAACAGATGCCAATACCCATGTAAAAGGCGGTATTCAGCATGACTTCACC
>CALALM010000175.1 GCA_937925565.1 uncultured Centipeda sp. | reverse complement strand
CCACATCGACGGAGCCTTGACGATCAAATTCGTCGGTGCTCATGCGGATAAGTGGAAAGCCGCGACGGATAACAGGTACACGGCAGAAACAGTGCTCGAATCTGCGGATTGGAAAGATACTATCACTCTTTCCGATGTTGGCGATACGAATGCGATTTTCTGGGTGAAAGCGTTGTGTGCGACAGGTGAGGCGCCGCAGAATGATACCAGCGTGGATATGCAGGCGGAAGGGCTTATTGTGTCTGGCTAAGGAGGGGGCGTATGTCGTTCAAATACATCAACCCGGGCTATGCGGAGCTGCTCTCGGTCAGCGGCGGTATAACGGTAACGGGGGAGCAGTACAGCAAGACGGGCATATCTTTCTGGCAGCCGAACAATAGAAAGGGACTTTCTCTTCCCGAAGTACCGGCAGAGTTTTACGCGAAATTCGATGTGTATTTCAAAAACACTAAAAACGGATCGAGCGCGGAAGTCGCGATATATATTGGGGATCGCAACGGACTAAATCTACAGGTAAGCAACTGGGGGCGGAGCGTTACCGGATATACGGAAACAAGCATCGTGTTTGACAAGTCCAATGCAGATACCAATATTCGTATAGATGCAATCAACACAGTCTGGCTTCATATCAAACCCGGAAACAATGCTGATGGAATCATGCACGCCATGATTAACGAGCACGAAATCTGCAATAAGAGAAATCTCAACATCTGGTATGCTGCTGGGACTTGGGCAAAAAACATAACTGTTTACAGCAAAAATGACGGAGCCTGCATTTCGAGCCTTATTCTCTCAGATGAGGAGATCAGTCCACGGGAACAGGTTATCATGCTGCCCATCCAAGCGACACAGACGAATATGACCGACTGTGGGGACGGGAGTTATGAGGCAACGGCTGCGAATCAGGAGATTCTGCAAACGGTCGATGTCGCTGCCTTGTCCACGCAGTATGGCACGGACTCGCGTGTGACGGGGATTTCTCTTCTCGGCAATCCTGCCTACCGCACGGCAGAAGGACTGTGTGCTCTGACAGCACTTGAAAAGAGCGGTGGGACGGTCACTGAATACGGAAGGCATATCGTCGAGCAGAATCTAACTTCCACCGTTATGGACACGCGCACTGTCTCCATGACGATTGCAGAACTCACGGGGCGGCAGTTTGGATGGAGAGCGGGCGTATGAGCATCAAGCTGAAACCTGCCGTCTGCATCGCGTGGCTGCCGATGGGGCGTGTTCACCTAAAACCGATTATATACGCCACGGTGATTCCCGTATTCCGTCAATCCGTGCAGGTCAGCGGAGATACGTCACGCAGGCTCAATCTATCTTGTTCCATTCATGCAGATACCCTGCGCGACATTCGGATCGTCAAGCAGATCAGTGTGAAGGCAGATACGTTGCGACGCATCGGTCATTGTGAAGCGGCGTTGGCAGATACGAAGCGGACTCTTGTCAAACAGTCGCGGATTCTCGCAGACACGAGGATTGAGATCCCGCAT
>CALALM010000174.1 GCA_937925565.1 uncultured Centipeda sp. | reverse complement strand
AATTTCCTCAGAAAATTTCCCATGCGTTCCCACAATGATGCCAAACATCCTGCATACTCCTCTCAGGCCGACTATGACGCGGCAATCATCCAATGATATTTTTTAAAATACGTCTCCTGTGGGGACAAAGGACAGCGCGGCACCTCCGTGTTTGTCCCGGCATCAATTCAAAGATATCGCCCCGTGATACTCTGCGGATTCTATCGGATGTCCGCGATCGTTCGGCAGGCGACAATCTTACCGCCCTCCGTGCCGCCTCCGGGTCCCATGTCGAGAATGTAGTCGGACCCCGAATGACGTCAAGATCATGCTCAATAACGATGACGGTCGCACTGCTCTCCATGAGCGTCTGAAAGACGCCGCGCAGCATCTTTGTATTGAGCGGATGCAGACCGATCGTCGGCTCGTCAAAGACGAATACGAAGTCCTCCTGCCCCTTGCCCATATCACTCACAAGCTTCAGCCGCTGCGCCTCGCCGAGGGTCAGATAACCGAGGCCAAGATCGTGCAGGATCTGAAGGTGCCGCCGTACTGCCGCCAAATCATCGCAGGCATCCAAAGCCTCATTGACGCTCAGCTTCATGAGCGCGGGCAACGAATACACGTTCTTCCCCTGGCTATGCGTACGCACGATATCTGCTGCCGCCTTTTGATAGCGCGAGCCGCCACAGTCAGGGCAGTCAATGGTAACATCGGGCAGGAACTGAACGTCGAGATTGATGACTCCCATGTCGTCGCAGATTAGGCAGCGAAGCTTCCCCGTGTTGTAGGAAAAATCTCCCGCCTTGCACCGGATTCCTTTGCCGCCGCTGTACACACGTAAATCTTGCGCAATTCATCGTGCACGTTCGCATAGGTTGCAACAGTCAAGTGCACATTGGCACCGATCGGCACAGCGTCAATGAGACGAACCTGGCGGGCACCGTCTGCGGCGAGCTCCCGTACATGTGCAGGGAGCAGCGTTCCACTGATCTGCGCTGCAAGCGCCGGGATGAGGCTCTCGAGTACCAATGTCGTCTTGCCCGAACCCAACACACCGGTCACAACGCTCAGCCGTCCCTGGTGGAAGACGGCATGCGGCGGCTTCACCGTGTGAATCTGTTCCGTTTGGATTTCGATCTTCCCGTGCGTGAAAATCTCCGCCGTATCCGTGGGCGTATGGACGCACACCGCATCCCTGCCGGGCAGGAAGATACCAATGCGCGGCGCCGCATTCTGTTCAATTTCCGTGAGCGTCCCCTCCGCAATGATCATACCGCCGCCTGCGCCTGCCTCCGGGCTCTGCTCAATGAAATAGTCAGCCGTGCGCAAAATCTGCACATCGTGGTCAACGAGGGCAATGGAGTTCCCATCCGCACGCAGTCCCTACATGACATGCACGAGCCCGTCAATATTTGCAGGGTACAGTCCGATGGACGGCTCGTCGAGAACGTAGAGCACACCCGTCGTTCGATTGCACACGGCGCGTGCGAGCTACATGCGCTGACGCTCCCCCGTAGAAAGCGTGGATGCCGCGCGGTCAAGTGTG
>CALALM010000173.1 GCA_937925565.1 uncultured Centipeda sp. | reverse complement strand
AATGTAAATTGTTCTGTATAAATAAACATTCCATTTCGTTCACCTCCAAAGACATGTTTTTGGACTTACTTATTTTGCATATCTTTAGAGATATTTTTCTTTATTTCATATTTTATTAAATCACCTATGGTAGCACCTGCAATCCCGCCAAATGCTCCATAAAATAGACCAGATGCGCCACCTGATGCTCCAGAAAGTGCTGCTCCTCCGGCAGAAAATATCGTTGGAATAGTATCGGCTATCAATGCCTGTGTTAGATTGGTACCACTATAGGTGTACCAATCTTGCCTCATATCTCTATACGTCCAGCCAATACCAACAACACCTCCTAAGTTGAGATAAAGAGAAAGTGGACGAACAAAATGCCCTTCAAATTTTATAAATGCGGGTAAATGGTTAGACACGTCTGTGGCACTATTGATCCCGATTGAACTAAGCAAACTAAATTCTGCTTCTTTTTCAGGCAATACAAGATTTGTGCCATCAAATTCCTTAGGAGGATGCATTTCTGTAACACGTTCATATTGTTGAACATTAGATGTTGAATGTCGGCTGGATTGCGTCTTTTTGGAAACTAATACATCACGATTCCAATAACCATCTTCTACCGCTACACTTTCAGGAAACTCCCAATTAGAAGAACGAAGTGTTTCGTTATATTTTTTGAAGAAATTAATGGCACTTTCCTTTGTGACCCCTGCATCCATTAGATATCTAATGGCTTTAGGATAGTTGTCGGTATTTTCTGCCTGCTTCCAAGCAGAGTTTGCAAGGGCTGGTTCTTGTTCTGATAGAATCTTATGCATACCCTCAATGTATTGAGATATCTCTTCTGGTGATGGTGTTTTACCATCCTTTTTCTTTAGTGTTTCTTTTGCGATGGTTTCAACAGAGTACATGTCTGGAAATTCCATTAAGAAATAGTTCCACTTCGTCCCGCTAATTGCCGCAGATGCTCCCGCGAGTGCATTCCCACCGGCAACCTTTGCGGCGGCGGCACCGAGCAGACCGCTGATCATTTGGGCGAGACCGGGATCCAGCCCTTTGAGGCTCTTGATGAGTGCTTCGTTGAGTCCCGCGCCGGCGGCACCCGAAGTGAAGCCGTTGCCCGTGATTTGGCTCAGGATGCCGGCAACAGCTGCGTGCGCGGCAATCTTGCCTACACTGCCGTCGTCCTTCATGTTATGCAGGAGACGGAATGCCTCTTCGCCGAATACGGCGGCAAGTTCCTGCCGTTCTTCCATCGTTTGTTTGTCGAAGATGCGCCCTAGCTCATTGAGTGCATTCGCAGTATCTCTGCTGAGGGCAGATATGTCCTGTGTCGGATTCTCACGGATGTCGATGACCGCTGGTGCAACGGCAGCTTTTGTGGTGCTGTCGGCACTTCCGACAACGGGCATGGGGAGAACCGGCGCAAGTCCGATGGTATTGAAGACTTTGTTCTGCTCGTCCTCTGACATGTTGTCATAATTGCCGTATTTGTGGTAGGCGGATCCGGTGCTCTTTGCGCTGTAATCTGCCTCGTTTTTGAGGTCGCTAAAGGAGAACGTCCCTGTGGAAAGATGGTTCTTGTCCGAAGGCGCGTTGCTCGCGATAACGCCGCCCTTGAGGTTAGCATTCTTTTCGACGTAGATGTCAAAGCCTTTGCTTCCTGCGAAGAATCCTGCCTGATCGCGTGCACTGCGGTAGTGGGAGTCGACCGTTCCCTTGTTCCGAGATCCACCAATGGTGGGGTCGAAGAATTTTCTCCCGGTGGGAGAGGTGACTTGCGTGCCGTTGGGCTTTGGCGTGCTGTTCGCTGCGTTTGTGGTTGGAGGATTTTGTGTCTGACCCGTGGATTTGGTTGAGGCCTGTTTGTCCTTTGCCTTTACGCCCCACGAGAAACCAAAGCCCGCAGATTTATTCTGCTCCTCAAAGGTCTCCTTCTCCTGCAAGGTTTCGATGTTCAGATTCCCGCCGACTTTTGCCGTGATCCGATCTCCCTGTGCCTTGCTCCCGATGATGTCCATGTCTTTACCGGAGGTGAGCGTGAGGTTGTGCTCGGCGGCAACGATGGTGGGGGAGTAGGCGGTCAGGGATTCCTTGCTGTTGCCATTGCCTTTGTTCGCGTTGATGCTGATATTCGACAGTCCCTGTGGGGTAAAGGATGCACCGATGCTTGCAGAGCTGAATTTGTTCTCCGTGGTGGTGATGCTTGTATTCTCACCCGCTTCAAGGCGCACGTTCCCCTTGGCGGTGAGGGACATATCCTTGCCCTCAATTGTCGAGCCCTTGACGGTCAGGTCATGCTCACCCGCAGTGACGTTTGTATTTCCACCCGATGCGATACGGCTTCCCGCGTATTCGTGGGTTGTGCTCTCCATATGGCTGTAGGATTTGCTTGTCCCGAAGCTGACATCGAGGGAGAAGGTCTGACCCGTGAGGGGATTTTTCTTGAACGCATCGTGAATCATGCGCCCCGTTTGGTAGGCGTAGGCAGCTTTGAGTTGGTCGTCCTGTACCTCGCCGATACGGCTGATCGGTGCATAGAGCGACTGTCCGAGATCAAGGAGTCCGTGACCGAGGCTGACGGTAAGTCCCGTCGTCTTGCTCTCCTGTGTGATGCTCTCGTGATAGATGCTATCCTTGCCGTCGATGATGGTCTCCTTCGCTGTGACGGTCGCATCTTTGTCTGCGAGGATATTGCCGGATGAGATATGTGCGGTCTCTCCTGCGGAGATGGAGACACTGCCGCCAAGTGCGGAGATATTCGTGCCCTGCTGGGTGAGGGCATCGCTGTCACGCGTGGTCTTTGTCTGCTGTGTTCCGATGGTGAAGCCGAGCCCGCCGGAACCGAAGATGCCGGACTTCCTGACATCTTCGTAGTTTTCCGTATGCGAATAGTTTTCTGCCGATGTGACAGAGACGTTCCGTCCGGCAGCAATGTTTACATCGTTATCTGCAGCAATATTTGCCGCCTCGAAGACCGCGTCACGTTTTGCCGCGATGTTGACATTCTGCCCCGTGATATTCGTCGTGCGTGCGGTATCTGACTCCGTATCAATACGAATGGTCGTGGTTTTGGAGGAGAGCAGCCCGCTTCCCTTATAGCGGATGCCGTAGTGATCCTCTGCCGTTTCCCGTCCTGCGGTGAGGCTGACATCGTTTCCTGCGGAGAGGGCGGCTGTGCCGTTTTTGCTTGACACCTCTGCCGCTCTCATGTTTAGGTCATGTCCTGCGGTGACGGAGATGTTGCCGTCCGCACGAATCTCTGCAGCGAGTTCCGTACCGCGCTTTGTACGGAGATAGTTTGCGGCATCTGCCGTCATATCCTTCTCGCTTTGGAGTTTTATGGTGCCGAGGGAGATGTTTTCTCCCGCCGCAAGGAGTACGCTGCCGTTTTTTCCGCGTGCCGAAAGGACCGCGCCCGCAAGGTCGATGTTCTTTCCCGCGCGGACGGCAAGGACGCCATCATCGCCACGGGCGGCGATCCCGGTGGTCGTATTCAGGACATCCTGATGGGCGAGCTTCTCTGTTGTGCTTTTCGCCGTGACATTTTCCTTTGCCTCAAGGAGAACTTTTTTGTCACCGATGACAGAACCCTGTATGTTTATGTCATGATCGGATTTCAGTCCGATGTTTTTCGCACGGATCAGTCCCGTGTTTTCAATATCTCCCGCCTGTGCGAGGACATTCTCACCGTAGAGCGTGCCCGCATTCTTCAGTGCATCTTTCGTCTCGACGATGATGTTTCGTGCCGAGATGAGACTGCCGCCCGTGGTGAGTTTTAGACCGTTCGTGTTCTTGGTGTAGAGAACAGGATAGACGGCGCGTTCCTTTTTGCCGTTTACATAGACATCGCGCTCTTCGAGCCAGACCATATCCGAGGTGAGGGATGCGACCTGTTCTTTGGAGAGGGCAATGCCGGGAGTGATGTTCATCTCTTTTGCATACGTAATCCCCGCATCCATAAGTGCCCGGAATGCGGTTTCGTCGTCGGTATAGCCTTCGAGGTGGCGTTTGCCTGTTTGTTTTAGGATTTGGTCTACGAGAAGCTGCTGCTCGTAGAATCCGTCGCCGATGCGTTTGGGGATCTTGTCCGGATCCCACTTCATCTGTCGGTACATATAGTCCGAGGAGAGGAAGTTC
>CALALM010000172.1 GCA_937925565.1 uncultured Centipeda sp. | reverse complement strand
TGTCCTGCCGCAGCAATGCGCAGCACCCACATGACCGTCCCCTTCTTCCAGCCCTCTCGCTCGATGCACTCCTCGAGCAGCGCGTAGAGGAGATCGTTCTCCCACCGCTCTGCCGGAAGTGCCGCAAGGATCTCGATGAGTTCGGGCAGAAGCTCCCTCGCCGCCTCCGGTGTGACCTTGTTGCGCTTGTTCTCATAGAGAGATGCGTCAAACGGCGGCGTCTCGATGAGAAATGCAATCGCCGGGCGAACATCGGAGAGCTTTGTGACACGTGTGCGCAAAAGACGCGCAATTGCCTCCCACTGCTCCGCGAGCCGTGCGGGCAGTTCCCCCGCATACGGGCGTGCCGCCTCAGCGAACTCTGCGTCCGTCATCGCCTTGAAATACTCCCCGCACATCCAGCCAAGCTTGTCATAGTCAAAGACAGCGGGCGACTTCGACAGCCCCTCAAGCGAGAACGACTCAATCAGCTCGTCCATCGAGAAGATTTCCTGATTCGTCGTCTTCGGGCTCCAGCCAAGCAGCGCCACATAGTTGACGATTGCCTCGGCGAGATAGCCCATCTTCACGAGGTCATCGAAACTCGTCGCTCCGTGCCGCTTCGAAAGCTTACTCGTCTTGCCCGTCGCGTCATCACGGCCCATGACGGGCGCGAGATGCACGAACACGGGTGCCTTCCAGCCAAACGCCTCGTAGAGGAGGACGTGCTTGGGCGTCGAGGTGATAAACTCGGTCCCGCGAATGATGTGCGACACCCTCATGAGGTGATCGTCAATGACGTTCGCAAAGTTATAGGTCGGCATCCCGTCACGCTTGAGGAGCACCTGATCCTCGAGCTCCGTGTTCGGGATCGTGACATTGCCGTGGAGCACATCGTAGAACGTCGTCTCACCGACGAGCGGCATCTTCTGACGGATGACGTATTCCTCGCCGCGCGCGAGACGTTCCTCCACCTCTGCCGCAGAAAGGTCGCGGCATGTACGCGGATAGCCGCCGAATGTCTTTTCGCCCTCGGCAGGTTCCGTCTCCTCCGTATGATTGCAGAAGCAGCGGTAGGCGTGTCCGCTCTCAACGAGCTGCTCGGCGTATTTCTGATAAATTGGCATGCGCTCACTTTGAACGTAGGGTCCGTAGTCCCCCCCGATCTCATCGGGACCCTCGTCCGGCACAATGCCCGCCGCGTCCAGTGTGCGGCGGATGAAGTCCACCGCATCCGCAACGTAGCGATTCCGATCGGTATCCTCAATCCGCAGGATAAAGGTCCCATCGTTTGCGCGTGCAAACAGATAGGCGTAGAGCGCCGTGCGTAAATTGCCGATGTGCATATAGCCCGTCGGACTCGGTGCAAAACGGGTGCGAATCTCCGTATTTGTCAAAATCTTTTCCCCCAAATCCCAATATTATCAGCCACGCAGATAGCTGCACAGCGCACGGAACATGATGAGCGAGCTCATCGCGCCCGGATCCTCAATGCCGATGCTGCGCGGTCCAACGAGAGCTGCGCGTCCCCGCCGCGCCGCGATCGTCTTCGTATACTCTGCACCCGCACGCCCCGCATTCAGGGCATCCTCAAGGCATTCGCGCAGGCTCTTGCCGTCCGCATTCTCCGCGCGAAATGCATCGCGGATCGGAATGAGCGTATCGAGCATCGTCTTGTCACCGCGCTCGGCGCGTCCACGCCGCTGGATCGCATCGATCCCTGCGGTAAAGAGTTTATCGAAGCTGTGCACGTCGAGCCGCGTCTTATCGTTCACCGCCTCGCTGGCACGCACGAAGGCAATGCCGTAAAGAGGCCCCGCTGCGCCGCCGACATTCTCGATGAATGCCCGCCCAATGTGATGGAGCACATCTTTAACCGGCGCGTCGGCGGGCAGCTCCGCGAGACGCTCCTCTGCCGCCGTAAATCCGCGCGCCATATTCAGACCGTGATCCCCGTCTCCGGTCTTTGCGTCCACCGCCGTCAAGTAGTCTTTCTGCGCCATAATTGCGGTGATGACCGCATTCACCGCATCACGAACATTTGCCATCTCCATCGCACCAGCTTTCCCTGTAATTTAGAACTTTCCATATTCTCATAGTATCATTATAGCACGTGTTTTTCCATAGGAAAAGAGGGAGAAAAGCATTTCGATGAAGTTTTCCGAAAAGACAGATTTCAAATTGTTGTAACAAATTGTTATTCCCCAATTTGTCAAGTCTTGCAGCTGATTTTTTTTTATGCTATCATAATGCACAAGAAGGTGAGCCTTAGGTGTGCGTGTGCCTTAGCAATGTCTAACCTACAGATCTTTTAGGGAATCCGAATTGATTCCGGTGAATGCGATGCTCCTTCGGAGAACGCAGTAGTCGGACTTAGGGTACCCACCTGCTTTACGCAGGTATAGACATATAAGTCATACGGCATTTCAGACCCCTCTCTTGTGGTCAGAGTGGAACTGCCCGCGCGGCGGCTTCATTCTGACTTTTTTGTGTGCAGTTCCTACGCGTACAATGGCAGGATTTTTTTGAAAAGAAACGAATAGAAAAGAATAGTATACGTTTTTATAAGGGAGATCAAAATGCCGGAGCTGGATAAAACGAACAAAGAGATGAACGCAGATATCCCCGTAAATAGACGCGGGCGTCCGAAAAGGCACGGGCGTCCCAAGAAGGGAGAGCCCGTGTCAAACCATACGGCTCGTCATGAGCGCCCCACGGAGCTTGTCTTTGCGCTCGATATCGGCACACGCAGTGTCATCGGCATCGTTGCCGAGCAGCGGGACGGTCTGCTCCACATTCTCGCGACCGAGCGCATGGAGCACAAGACGCGCGCCATGCTCGACGGACAGATTCACGATGTGCCGCAGGTTGCTGCCGTCATCCGCGAGGTCAAGCACCGCCTCACCGAGCGCACGGGTCCCCTCCGGAGCGCCGCCGTCGCTGCAGCAGGGCGCGCTCTCTACACGATGACCGCCGAGGCGGAGCAGGAGATCACGGGCACCATCACGTCCGCACAACAGCGCGATCTCGACTTTGCCGGCGTGCAGGCGGCACAGAGAAAACTTGCCCATTCGCACACGGTCGACGATCCAACGCGTTACTATTGCGTCGGCTACAGCACGATCCGCTATACACTCGATGACAACGAACTCAAGACTCTCGTCGGTCAGCGCGGCAGACACGCACAGGCAACCGTCATTGCGACCTTCCTCCCGCGTCAGGTCGTGGACTCCATGCAGTCAGCACTGCGCGAAGCACATCTCGAGATGCGCGCGCTCACCCTCGAGCCGATCGCTGGCATCAACGTTCTTATCCCGCCCACGATGCGCCACCTCAACCTCGTACTCGTCGATATCGGCGCGGGCACCTCGGACGTCGCTATCACGCGGGACGGCTCCGTCATCGCCTACGGTATGGTGCCGATGGCAGGCGATGAGATCACGGAGGCGATCTCACGCGAATACCTGCTCGACTTCAACGTCGCCGAGGAGGTCAAACGCAAGGCGGCAGACGGGCAGGACGTGTCCTTCACCGACATCCTCGGCATGAAGCTCTCGCTTACCGCCAAGCAAATCGTCACCGCCATAAGACCTGGGATCGAACATCTGGCGAATGCGATTGCAAAGCAAATCTTGGAGCTGAATGGCGATCCTCCGCAGGCGGTCATGCTCGTCGGCGGCGGTTCGCTCACACCCATGATGCCGGAACTCGTGGCGGCGGCACTCGGGATTCCTGAGGCACGCGTTGCTGTGCGCCAGCCGGACGAGGTGGACGGCATCGCAGAGCTTCCGGAAGAGCTTCACACACCCGATGCGGTCACACCGCTCGGCATCCTCAAGATTGCCTCCATCAACACGCTGCATTTCCTCGCTGTTTGGATCAATGACATCGAATACAGCCTCTTCAACTTCCGCGAGCTGAACGTCTCCGATGCACTGCTCGCTGCCGGCATCAGTCTACGAAAATACAACGGGCGTCCCGGCATGGGACTGATTATCACGGTGAACGGCGAGCGACGCAGCTTTCCCGGTACAATGGGCACGCTCGCACAGATCACCATCGACGACAAGATTGCGAGCCTCGATTCGCCCATCCACGATGACTGTCGGATCAAGCTCGTCGCAGGCGAGGATGGGATACAGCCCGAGGTGCACCTCAGCGATATCATCGGCACGATTGACAGCTATACGGTTATTCTCAATGGAGAGGAGACGACGGTCACCGCAAGCATCCTCATCAATGACAGCGTTCCTGAAGAAGATCCCATTCTGCGCGACGGCGATGTAATTGTCTTGCGGCGGGAGCGCAGCCTCGGCGAGGTACTGCGCGCAGCAAATCTCCCGCCCACGGGACGGCGCATCTCCTATACACTCAACGGTGAGACACGGCGCTTTTCCATCCAGCCGCAGATTACGCTCAACGATGCGCCCGCACCGCTCTCCACGATGCTGTATGAGGGCGATGTCATTGAGTACGCGGAGACCTCCATACCAACGGTTGAATCTGTACTTGACCTCTCTGACCTATCCTCCTACGTGACGATCATCTATGAGGGCAGAGAGTATGCTGTACCCGCCTCCGGATTCTCGCTCACGATCAACGGACGTGAGGCAACCTCCGGCACGGTGGTTGAGGACGGAGCCGTTATCGCCTATCAAAAGGGTACGGGCAGCGCAAATGTGAGCGAGGCACTGCTTGCTGTCGGCTTTACGCCTCCGCCTACGACCAGCCGTGTCACCTTCACCATCCTCGTGAACGGGACCAAGGCGGACTTCACCAGTCCCATCCGCACAGGTGACACCCTCGAGGTCGCATTCACCCCGCTCGATTCACCGGACGCAGCACCGGGGAATCCCAATGAGAAGAACGCTCCGGCAGCGGGCGTCGGCCTCGGCAGTATCGTCGCACGTATAGGACTGCCATCGACAAAGGGGACACCAAATATCGCCCACCCCACAGGGGGCAGTAATATTTCAATTGACTCGCTGACGCGCTACGACTGAACAACGTAAAAGAGCACGGGAGATCAGATCATTCTCCCGTGCTCTTATTTTTTCCTCCGTTATTGGGGAATCCGATAAAATTCTTTTCCTTAGAACGCCCAGTTCATATGCGCGCCGCCGGTGTAGCCCTGACGCTTGCCGAGC
>CALALM010000171.1 GCA_937925565.1 uncultured Centipeda sp. | reverse complement strand
ATATTTCGAAGCGACCTTCTTTGGAATCTCCGCAATCCGCAGCGCAAAGGATTCCTGCGCTGCGAATGCTTCCACACGAGCGCTTTCAAGTGTGCTGTACTCGCATTCCATCTGCGCATAGAGATCCGACAGCACAGCAAGAGCCCCCGCAGTACTCTCATCTCGTGCCGTAAGCTCTCCGATCAGTCTGCTGAGTTTTCGCTGCTGCTGCTCGTAGCACGCCGCTGGGAAGTCCCTCGCCCACTTCTGCAAGAGTTCGACGATCATTTCCAGACGGCTCGCGGCACGCATCCTCTGATAGGAGCCGTCAAATTCACACGCATAGATTTCCTGATCCAGAACCAACCGCTCTCGCTCGGCGGCAATCAAGGTTTTTCCACAGGTTTCATCATACGCCGCTCCCGCAAATGCAAGCTCCGCATTTATCGCATAAACCCCCTGATAGTTCTCGCCCAGCACCTCTTTGAGCGCCGCTGCCGTCTGCACCGCCGCCTCACGCTGAACATCCCCCATCTTTCTTGCGAGCTCGTCCGCATACCCCCCGTCAACCGCAGAGTCACGGTTTTTCTTCCCCTTGCAGTGGACGTTGCAGACCGCATAGACCCGCGCATCCTGTCGGAGATAGTTTTTCAGCTTCTTCAGCGTCTCGCGCTCTGGTTTCTTCTCGTTGCCCACGATGTAGAGAACGACATTTGCCTTGGACAGCTCGTCCTCGATGCTCTTTGAAAAGCCCGGCGATTTCCCCTCAAGTACCCCCTCGATCCCTGGGAGGTCAGTCAGACGCAGAGTGCAGGAGCCGACGCGTACATCATAGTACGCAGGCTTCTTCGTCCAATCCTCTTTTCCGTTTCCGATGGTTGCTCCCCACACAACATGCGCATTCCTTACGGCAGCACCATAGTACAAACGCAACGCTTCGATCAGTGTCGATTTCCCCGCATTTGTCTCACCAAAGAATACAACACGGCAAACATTCCATTCATCTGCATCGGGAACGGCATATTCCGCTGTGCGAAAGTCCGCCTGCATCCGCATGATCTGCGTGCGAATGTCCTTCTTCTCTACGCTGCCCATACCCGGATCAGCAGCGCGATCCACCTCGATGGAAGCAGATATCAGTTTGTCCAAAATCTGTCGATATGTGTCTACAATGGCTTTCCGCGTCTTTTCCACGATATCCCCCGTCACAGAACATCCATCCCCATCTCATAGAGGATTCCATTCACCAGGTCAATATCGTAGCCCTCCATGATGCAGAACTCCATGACGAGATCGAATTTGCTCGCGGGCGAGATGCTGTAGCCCGCGCTCGCGAGGAGATCCCGCGCGTCGTCGAGGTTCAGATGCAGGACAAAGATGAATGCGTAGACGACGCGGATTTTCGGATGATAGTTCTTGTCGGTGCGAATCTTGGAGAAAAGTTTTCGGTCAATCCTCGCGCGCTTGTACGCCTCGACATCGGTCATACCGCTCTCGTCGATGAGGCGCAGGAGGCGCTCGGAGAAGGTTTCTTCCGTCTTGTCGAGTTTGCTTTTAAGGCGGGAAAGGATCGTGTCAAGGCGGTCCCCCACATTGAGTATGACACCTGCCACTCCTGCGCCGCATATCTCCCGCTCCTTCGGAAGACCGCCCCGCACGCCGTACCGCTCGCGCTCATCCTCAAAGGGGCGCGGGGTAGGGCGCGGCAACTTGCGCTTTGCTTCCTCGATGATGTCGGAGGAACCCTGCAAATGCGCGGCAATATAGCGGCGAATCCGTTCAAGGAGGTCGGCAGATGGAGTTTGATGCGGCGGTATCATGGTCATTCCCCTCTCAGTTTCTTTTCATAAAATTTTAACATACCCGAATTGTCCACGCAAGGGATTTGTTTTCATTTGTTATGGAAAAAAGAGCAAGGACTGTTATACGAAAATTGCCGTCTTCGTATAACAGTCCTTCCCCGCAGGCGGGGAGCAGGCTTTTATTTCACTTAGCTGCGCTCGCTCTGCGTCTTTGCGAGATGCTCGCTGATCTTCTGCGACCATGTCGGCAGAACAACGCCCGTCGAGGAAAACTCCAAGATCATCGCCCCGAGCGATGCGAAGTTCTCGCGCACGCCCGCCGCATCACAGGCGAAGGTGGCGGCATTCTCGACGGGGATGCCGATGTCTCCTGCGACCTGCGCTGCATCGATGTTCGCACCGAGGAGGATAAACGTCCAGCCCGCCTCCTTTTCCTGCCGCTCTACCAGATCCCGCAGCCGGTCAGGCGTCCAGTAGTACAGGCTCGCGTTATCCGTTCCGCCCGTGATGATGACGAACATCGTACGCGCGGGATTCTCGGGGTAATGCTTGTATACGTACCTAGCGCGGCAGACAACACCGCCGATCGCATTGATCAGCACCCTTCTACCGGGCTTGCCGTCCTCTAGTGTGATGGGCGCGGGAGCAGCTTGGCGTGCAACCTGCTCCCGCATGATACGGAGGCGCTCAAAGAAGTCCTGTTCCATGCGTACGGAGTCCGCGGTGATCGGCACACGTTCATCAACGTACAAGCAAAAATCAGCGAACTGCCAGGTAGTGACAAGGATATCCGTCCTCTCCTCTCTGAGCCGTGCAATCATGCCGTTGAACCCGGCGATGATATCGGACGCAAAGTCCGCCATGGGCTCGCTGACGTCCATGAGGAATACCAGCTCCGTCTGTCCGTTTGTCTTTGCCTCTGCCATGATATGCTCCTCCTCTATATCGGTTGACCTTTTCTATGGATGCGAGTATAGCAGAAGGACGGCTGCGCATGGTCGCATGGCAGGCGACATTTATGCACTCGTTGATAAATTTGCCCTGCCATCTTTGGGCTTCACGCTCACCGCTCAGCTGCGCCCGCTCTTACGCTTTGCAAGGTGTTCGCTGATCTTCGTCTTCCACCCCGCTCCAATGATGCCCGTATGTGAGAATGCACACGTCATGCGCGAAAGCGATGCGAAATTCTCGCGCACACCCGCCGCGTCACAGGCGAACTCGACAGCATTCTCGGCACGGATGCCAAGTCCGCCCGCGACCTGTACGGCGTCGATGTTCGCACCGAGGAAGACGAACTCCCAGCCCGCCTCCTTTTCCTGTTTCTTCACCATCGCCCGCACCTGATCCGCCGTGTAGCGCGTGCTCGAGTTCTCCATCCCGTCGGTCGTGATGATGAACATGGTGCGTGCGGGGCGATCCTCGGGACGCGCATACTTGTGCACGTTCTTGATGTGACGGATGCCATCGCCCATCGCATCGAGCAGAGCCGTGCAGCCGCGCGTGTAGTACTCCTTGTCCGTGAGTGTTGGCACCTCTGCGATCCGCACGCGGTCATGAATGACCTCATTCTCGTGATCGAAGAGCACCGTCGAGACGAGTACATCTCCCCCGTCCCCTTTGTGCTGTGCGATCATGCCGTTGAACCCGCCGATCGTGTCCGACTCCAGCCCCGACATCGACCCGCTCCGATCCAAGATGAATACGAGTTCCGTCGTCCCGTTTGCCTTTGCCTCTGCCATGATGATCTCCTCCTCTATACTGTGTGACCTCTTCTATGGTGTCGAGTATAGCAGGGAAACGAGGACGTGTGGTCGCATGACAGGCGACATTTTACACGAGATTGAAAAAGGCGCAGGCAAATGCCCACGCCTTGCTATGAAAACACAGATTACCCGAGATGATTCAAATCTCTGCGCTCCATATCCGTAATTCCCGTCAGAGTCTCAATTTTTTCTCTCTGCCAATCATCAACTATATCACATTTTAAAGAAAAGTTCACGAGAGGACAGTGTCGCACCACATCATTTTGCTCTATAATAGAAGTAAATCAATCGACAGGAGGGATTCCAATGATCTACACAAGTCACTACGCCTCCCCGCTCGGTGGGATAACGCTTACGAGTGACGGCACGGCGCTCACGGGGCTGTACTTCGATGATGAGAAGGACTGTCCGCCGAAAACGCGCACGCATAGAAAAGCCCGCCCCCTATTCCGCACAGTCAAGGCATGGCTTGATCTGTATTTCAGCGAAACGGAGCCGGACTTTATGCCGCCGCTTGCCCCCGTTGGAACGACGTTTCAACAGGCGGTATGGGAGATCTTGAAAACAATTCCATACGGCGAGATAACAACATACGGAGCGATTGCAAAACAACTCGAAAAAAACACTGGACGGCGCATGTCGGCGCAGGCGGTCGGCGGCGCGGTCGGACGCAACCCGATCTCCATCCTCATCCCCTGCCACCGCGTCATCGGCGCAAACGGCAGCCTCACGGGATATGCGGGCGGACTGGACAAAAAGGAGTATTTGCTGCGGACGGAGGGATTTTATTCATAATGCCCTTTGCAGGAAAGAATTTCCACCCCGTTTGGGACAATGCGATAGATCAGTCGATTCTTTTCGTCAATTCTTCTGCTCCAAAACCCGCCGAGCTCGCCCTTGAGCGGTTCCGGTTTTCCAACGCCGTCAAACGGATGCCGCTCCACATCCTTGAGCAGGAGGTTAATCCTTTTCAGCGTCTTTTTGTCCTCTGTCTGCCAGCCGACATAATCCTCCCAAGCGTCATCCGACCATATCTTATTCACCGTCTGCGACCTCGATCAAATCATGCTGCACTCCCTTTCCCGCATTGAGCTGGGCAATTCCACGGCGCAAGTGCGCCATGTTGCTTTCCGAGTAGAACAGGTCAGGTTCCGCAGAAAGTTCAAATGGGATTTTGCGGTCGCGTGCGACGCGCTTTGCAAAAATCAGAAATGCTGTGGAAATGGGCAGCCCGATCTCGTCACAAACCTCATGCAGACGCATCGACAAATCATCATCCATACGCACCATAACATCCTGCGCCATCTGTATCACTTCCTATCATATATCCGCCAAATGCCGCATTCATTATACCACAAAAATTCTCCCCCACACAAGAAAACGCAGCCCCACGCGGAGCTGCGTTTTTGTTTGCGCCTACACCTCAATCGCCGCATACCGTTCGCTACGGAGCACCTGCTCCATATACTCGTACGGGGTAATGCGCCCGTCGACGACCATGGAAAAGATGCTCGGGCTGCACCCGGAGACGAGCATGACGCCCTGCTCGTTCATCGTGATGGGCTGCTGGCAGCGGCGGCTCTGTACGTTCCAGAAGACGATGCGCGGCAGCGCATAGCCCGCCTCCGCGAACAGTTCCTTTGCCCGCTCAAAATTCGTCACGTCCGCGTCCACGGTACAGGCATCGAACTCCATATCCGTGATGATGTAGAGCACGGAGGGCAGTTCCTCCTGCGGCACACGGTTCTTCACCGCTGCGCGCAGGAGGAGGCGGAACACGGCTTCGAGGTTCGTGTTCGCCACCTCATTGAACGTCCTGCAATAGAGGGTTTTCGCCACGATCGTCGTGCCCTTGATCTCGACGAGGCGCGGGTTCTCGGAAAATGTGATAAAGTGTCCATGAAACGCGCCCGTATTGCGCTCGGCGAAGTAGATGGCAAGCGAGAGCGCAACGGTGACCGGCAGGGGGTTCCCGTCCCAGTACATCGAGCCGGAGCCGTCGAGCACGACGAGTGCGTTCTCTCCATTTGTATAGTTAGGCAGTGCGCTCCATGTGACATCAAGCGCATGCGCTTCCTCGGGACTTGGCGCAGTCCCTCCTCCCCATATGCAGAGCGGACGAATGATCTCATAGGGATAGAGCGTTCCCGTATGCAGCCGTTCCTCCCCGCGCCCGACGTGTTCAAGGAACGCCTTGTACCGCTCCATGTCGTTGCGCCAGAACGCTGCGCGGTACTTGAACATCGCCTTGGACGGCTGCTTGGCGTAGTCAAAGGTATAGTCCCTCGTGCGCAGGGCGTTCTCGATGAGCGCGATGCGGCGGCGCAGACGGACGAGCATCCTGCGGTAGTCCGCCTCCCGCATCCCGAATAGGACCGCGAGGCGGCGCGCCTGTGCACGCGCCACACGCGAGGAAGTGTTGACGGACGGCAGCCACTTCGCGAGGAGGGAGACCGGCTGCTCCTCCCATGCGGCACGCAGGTCTTTTTCAAGCTGTGCACGAATCAGACGGACAGTGGCAGCCTCCAAGGGCGTATCGAGGAGGACGAGCAGATCGTCCCAGCGACCGTACCCCGGAACGAATTTCAGATTCTTTTCGAGAGATGCAGGCGCAGCGAAGGCGAGATGGCGCAGCAGCACGCGAAAGAGCCGCCGCTCGCCGAGTCCTCCGCGCACGTCACGCGCGTAGAAGAGGGTGCGCAGCGCATAGGTCGGATGCTCGGCAAAGGCGCACGTAAAGCGCACGATGATCTCCGCCTCGCCTGCCTCCCGCAGCGCGCCTGCCGCCGCAAAGAAGTCAAGTGCGTCTGAGCCTGAACTCGCGTAGGTCGCGGCATCGTTCTCCGTCCGCGTATAGGTTCGGTTGCTCTCCTCTTTCAGCGCG
This sequence comes from uncultured Centipeda sp., assembly GCA_937925565.1. Taxonomy (GTDB): domain Bacteria; phylum Bacillota; class Negativicutes; order Selenomonadales; family Selenomonadaceae; genus Centipeda. Next base: position 2,057 of record CALALM010000171.1, on the reverse strand, counting down.
TCCAGTATCGCTTATCCTCCTTTGCGCAAAATGCCCGACCCAGATGCGGATGCACTGTGCCGGACACATTCATTCACCGCAGCAGACTGCGGATATATACGGACAAGATGCCACGGACGGAAGCGCCGCCCCGTCCTGCGGGGTCGTCGAGCCCCGCTGCTGTTTAAGAGACAGGTGAATTGCTGTTGGCATCTTTTGCAAGACACGATTTCACGCCGGCGATCCCCGTAGGGAATCTCTTCGGTGTTCCGTACATTGCTGTTCATGTCTTGCACTTATTGTAGCATAAACGCTCCTTTGTTTCAAGAAACGTTGTTACTTCTTCGCCTCTTTCGCCGTGTGCGCGGTGTTCGCCGCCTTCGTCTGCTGCGCGATGGCATCGCAGACGCAGCCGCCCGTGGGCGTAACGGTACCGCGCTTGCGTGCCTTGTGCGCCTCGTAGCGGCGTTTGCCCTCCTCGAACGCGGCGCGTGCCTCCTCGGTGTCGAGCGTGAGCGGCGGCACGGACTTTGGCCGTGCGTTGCGGTCGAGCGCGACCATGGTGAAGTACGCCGAGAGACCGAGCTGAGGATCGCCGCCGTCGTCCAGATCCTCGACAATGACGTTGACGGCGACCTCCATCGAGCTGTGCCCGACGTAGACGATGTCCGCCGTCACGACGACGAGATCGCCGATGCGGATGGGCAGGTGGAACTCCAGCTCGTCCACACGTGCCGTCACGACATTCGACCGTGCATACCGCCGTGCCGCCGCATACGCCGCCGAGTCCATCAACTTCATAATCTCGCCGCCATGCACATTCCCATTCGGGTTCGCCTGACTGGGCATCATGACCTCGCTGATGACGATACGACTGTCCTTCATTTTGCAGTTTTTCATTATATATCCCCCATCAAAATATTTTTTCATCGGAGTGTCCACTCTACCACGCTTTGCTGAAAATAATCCGTTGCATTTGCTACGAGCCTTGACATCCACGTACATTTCGGTGATATAATTCGCTTAGGGAAATGGAAAGCATACGGCAAGGGAGAATCTCTATGTATTTGGAAACAATCACATCACCCGCCGATATCAAGGGGTACGGCGCGGCAGAGCGCAAGGCACTCGCCGAGGAGATGCGCGACGCACTTCTTAAGCGCGCGAGCATACACGGCGGACACTTCGGCCCGGACTTCGGCATCATCGAGGCGATCATCGCCCTGCACACGGTCTTTGACTCGCCCACGGACAAGATCGTCTACGACGTGTCGCACCAGTGCTACCCGCACAAGATGCTGACAGGGCGCGTGGAGGCATATATCGACGAGGACAAATACGATGAGGTGTCGGGCTATACGAATCCCGAGGAAAGTCCGCATGACCTCTTCAACGTCGGGCACACATCGACCTCGATCAGCCTTGCCTCGGGGCTTGCAAAGGCGCGGGATCTGGCGGGGCGCAGAGAAAACGTCATCGCCCTCATCGGCGACGGCTCGATGTCCGGCGGCGAGGCACTGGAGGGGCTGAACGTCGTCGGCGAGATGGGCACGAACTTCATCATCGTGTTCAACGACAACGACCAGTCCATCGCGGAGAACCACGGCGGCATGTACCGTGCATTCAAAGAACTGCGCGAGACGAACGGCACGGCGGAGGACAACCTGTTTCGTGCGATGGGGCTGGACTACCGCTATGTGGCGGACGGCAACGACTGCGAGGCTCTGATCGCGGCATTCTCAGCGGTGAAGGACAGTGAGAAGCCCGTCGTCATCCACATCCATACGCAGAAGGGCAAGGGCTACCAGTTCGCCGAGGAAAATCGCGAGACATGGCACTACCGTATGCCGTTCGACATTGAGACGGGTGCACTGAAACAGCCATACACCGACCCATTCCAAGCGGCAACCGTGGATTTCGTCAAGACAGAGGCAAAGGCAAATCCGAACTTCGTCTTTCTCGCGGCGGGCACGATGGGCGGCATCGGTCTTTCGCGCTCTGCCCGTGCGGAGCTCGGCAGTCAGTACGTCGATGTGGGCATCGCCGAGGAGCACGCCGTTGCGATGGCGTCGGGGCTC
>CALALM010000170.1 GCA_937925565.1 uncultured Centipeda sp. | reverse complement strand
CGTGCATGAGGAGGTAGTTGCCCGGCTTTGCCTTGATGCCGACGATCTGGCTGACACGCGCTGCCATCGGAACAGCGGAGACACCTGCAGACCCGATGAGCGGGTTGATCTTCCAACCCGTCGCACGGCACATGATCTTGCCGAGGACCACACCGCCCGCGGTGCCAAAGATGAACGCAACGAGACCAAGGCAGATGATGAGAAGCGTCTCCTTGACGAGGAAGCTCTCCGCGCTCATCGTAAGTCCCGTGCCGAGTGCGAGGAAGATCGTGACGGTGTTGATGAGCGCGTTCTGCGCCGTATCCGAGAGACGATCCGTCACACCGCTCTCACGGAAGAGGTTGCCGAGCATGAGCATGCCGAGCAGTGCCGTGATGGAGGGGAGCAGCAGACTGATGAAGATGGTCGAGACAATCGGGAATGCGATGCGCTCGAATTTCGTAACATCGCGTGCCTGCTCCATGACGACCTCACGCTCTTTCTTCGAGGTGAGGAGCTTCATGACGGGCGGCTGAATGAGCGGAACAAGAGCCATGTAGGTGTATGCCGCAACGGCGATTGCACCGAGGAGATGCGGCGCCATCTTCGTGGCAAGATAGATCGAAGTCGGGCCGTCCGCACCGCCGATGATGCCGATGGAGCCCGCCTCCTGTGCGTTGAAGCCGAGAAGCATCGCACCGAGCAGGGCGACGAATACACCGATCTGTGCCGCTGCGCCCATGAGGAGAGCGGACGGACGTGCAATAAGCGGACCGAAGTCCGTCATCGCGCCGACCCCGAGAAAGATGAGCGGCGGGAAGATCTCGTATTTGATTCCGAGACCGATCGCGGACATAACGCCCGGCTCTTCAAAGCCGTTGAACGGGATGTTCGCGAGGATACAGCCAAAGGCGATCGGACTGAGGAGCAGCGGCTCGAAGTCACGCGCAAACGCGAGATAGATCAGGACGAGACCGACGATAATCATGATGACGTTGCCGGAGGTCATTCCCACAAATCCACTGCCATCGACGACTGCCTGCAGGGAGACGGTAAAAGCATTGATAAAATCCATCTTCTCTCACTCCCTCCTCAGCGCGGCGTACGCATGCCCTTCGCACGACCGAAGTCGCGCCACGCGGGCTGCTCCGCCGGACGAATGGCATGGATTTGCTCTGCGCTGTAGCCACAGGCGGAGACAGCTGCGGCGATCACCGCGACCGTCTCCATGTTGAGCCCTGCGGGGACGGCAGGTGCAGCCGCAGCTGTGGGCACGGGTGCGGGGCGCGCAGGCGCCGCTGCGGGCTCCGCCTTCTTCTTCGTCGGGTCAAGCCTGTGTGTCAGCTCAATGAGCCCCCAGATCGCCGTCAGAACACCGAAGACGATGACCATGTTGATAAACATGATGACAAATGGATTATCGGTTACGGGTTGATGCATAAACTCACCTCATCTTGTTATTCCCTTATGAGTGCCGCTGCGTTACCCGTATACGTTGACCTTCATAAGGGTTATGTATATTATGAAAATATCGCTTTATTTATTATGCTGGATTCCGGACGATTTTACAAGTTTTATTTTTGTTTTTCTCATGCAATCTGTGCATAATTTTCATGCGTGACGCGTTCAGTCGGTACGCGCCGCATCAAAGGCGTGCTTCACCTCGGCAAAAATTTTGTCATAGCTCTGCCCCGGCTGTGCCTCATAGAGTTTTTTCCCGTCCATAAAGATGCTCGGCACATAGTAGTACATGCCGGCGAACGGCTGCGTCTTTGCAGGCTCTTTGTTTTCGTCGATAAAGTCGACCTGCACATCCTCGTAGCCCTCGGCGCGCAGCGCGTCCATCGCGCGATGTGCGTTCGCACAGTAGGGGCAGCCCTCCATCTCGATCATGGTCAGCGTTTTCATGGCAATTTCTCCTTTGTAAGAGCGGTAAACAATTCCTATCATAGCACAAATTTAATGTTAATGGAATCACTCGTCCAACAAAAATGCCGCGAACACCTCATTGCCGAGCTTCATGCCCGCATCGGTGAGCGCAACAAACCCATCTGCGCGGCGGAGCAGTCCGAGGGTGATGTATCTCTGAATCACAGTGCGATAAACGTCATCAATTCCTACGCCAAATGTGCGTGCAAAGTCTTCCTCATCAACCCCCTCTGCCGTGCGCAAGGCGAGGAAGGCGTACTCCTCCATCGCATTCTCTCGTGTGTGCTGTGTGTCCTCGGGAATACGGACACTTCCGCCCGCACGCATGGTACGGATATAGGCGCGCGTATCACACTCATTCCCCCAGCGCACGCCGTCCACATAGCCGTGCGCTGCGGCACCGACACCGAGATAGGGAACATTGCGCCAATAGCTGAGATTGTGTCTGCTCTCACAGCCTGCGCGTGCGAAGTTCGAGATCTCGTAGCGTGCGTAACCGCGTGCGGGCAGTTCCGCCATCAGCCAGTCATACATCTCCTCTGTCGCGTCCTCGCTCGGCAGAGCAAGTCTCCCCGCCGCCTCTGCCGCGGCGAACGGTGTCCCTTCCTCGACGATCAGCCCGTAGACCGAAATGTGTTCGGGTGCGAGCGCAAATGCCTCATGGACGCTGCGCTGCAGATCATCGGGCGTCTGCGTCGGCAGTCCGTACATCAGATCGAGGCTGATGTTCGTGAAGCCCGCCGCGCGTGCCGCGCAAAATGCCCGCTCCGCTTCCTCTGCTGTGTGAATGCGTCCGATGACGCGCAGCAGCCGGTCATCGAAGCTCTGCACGCCGAGGCTGAGACGGTTCGCGCCCGCCGCCCTGATGCGTGCGAGGTACGCCTCGTCTACCGTGCCCGGATTCGCCTCAACGGTGCACTCCACGGGTGTTCCTGCCGTTTCGATCAGTGTGTGCAGAATCCCCGTGAGAAGTGCGACAGGCAGTACGGTTGGCGTGCCGCCGCCAATGTAGACGGTCGTGACATCGCCCCGGCGCGCACGAAGCGGCGGCACCTCGCGCAGAATCTCCGCCCGAAGCGCCGCCGCATAGTCCTCCATCTCCGCTGTATTTTTCCCTGAGGCGGCAGAGATGAAGTCGCAGTATGCACATTTTTTCACGCAGTAGGGGATGTGAGCATAGATGCCCCACGGTCTTACCTGTGCGTTATTCGTCAATTTTCAGCACCGCCATAAACGCCTCCTGCGGGAGCTCCACGCTGCCGACCGCCTTCATGCGCTTCTTGCCCTCCTTCTGCTTTTCGAGAAGCTTGCGCTTGCGCGTGATGTCGCCGCCGTAGCATTTCGCGAGCACGTCCTT
>CALALM010000169.1 GCA_937925565.1 uncultured Centipeda sp. | reverse complement strand
ATGGAGCCCTTTGCATTGAAGAGGAGGGTGCAGTGTCCGCTCTCGCGGATCGTGTCGTTTGCATTCTCGCCGACACGTACGACCTTGTACTTTTGCTTTCCGATCGTGAGGGTGTCACCGGCGGTAATGTCACTCGCGAGTTCACACGGCGTGTGCTCGATGACCATCTCAGCAAGGTTTGGATGTGCACCCTCGTCGAGCAGGATGACGCTGCTGTTGGTTTCGAGGAATTTACGCGCAAGCTTGCCGATGGCTGTGACATTGACTTCATATTTTACACTCATTGTAATGCCTCCCAAGATGGTCATACGAATTTCTCAACGATTCCTTAAAATTATTCTACCACAAGGCTTTCCTATTGTAAAATCTTTTCGCAACTCTCCCACATTGACAAGTGAAAAGGAAATTAGTACACTTTTACTGCAAGGAATCTGAAAACGTATAGGGGAGATTCCGATAAGGTATTTTTATTAGGGGGGACATGATATGCAGGATATTCGTTTGGACAGCCCATTGCGGGGGCGGCTGATCCCACTCTCAGAGGTGACGGATCCGGCGTTTGCCAGCGGCGCGATGGGGCGCGGTGCGGCGATTGCCGATCCGGAGGGGCGTGTCGTTTCGCCGGTGGACGGCGAGGTTACGGTACTCTTTGGCTCGAAGCATGCGATTGGGCTTCATTCGGCAGACGGCGTGGACATCCTCATTCACGTCGGCGTAGATACCGTGAAGCTTGAGGGAAAACACTTCACGGCACACGTCGCGCAGGGGGATACGGTAAAGCGCGGGCAGCTCTTGCTCGAGTTCAACCCCGAAGCCATCCGCGCGGAGGGATATGAGACGACGACGCCTGTGCTTGTGACGAATGCGGCGGAATACGGCAAGATCACGCTCACGTTGGACGATGTGGAGATTTCCTCCGGCGGCGACGATCCGGCAGAGGAAAAAGCGGAAGCAGTCGCTCCGGCTACAGTAGAGGATGATATCGATCCAAACCTGCCGAAGGAGGAGCGCGTCGCAAAGCTCATCTGGAAGTACGTCGGCGGCACTGGGAATGTGCGCAGTGCTGAGCACTGTGCGACGCGTCTGCGCCTCATCGTAAACGACAAGTCGATCATCGACGAGAAGGCGATCGAGAACATCGACGGGGTGAAGGGGCAGTTCTTTGCTGCCGCACAGTATCAGATCATCCTTGGCACAGGCTTTGTTGACAAGGTGTTCGATGCCTTTGTTGCGGGCACAAACCTCGTGGGGGCTGTGAACAGCAAGCAGGAGGCGTACGATCAGATGACGCCGCTCCAGAAAGTCTCGCGCACGCTCGGCGATGTCTTTGTTCCGATTATCCCCGTGCTCGTTGCCACCGGTCTTTTCATGGGACTGCGTGGTGCGGCGCAGAGTCTCGGCGTTGAGATGAGCGACAACCTGCTCCGCATGAGTCAGATTCTCACGGATACGGCGTTTGCCTTCCTGCCCGCGCTCGTGTGCTGGTCGACGATGAACAGATTCGGCGGCACACCTGTCATCGGTATTGTTCTCGGACTCATGCTCGTTGCACCGCAGCTGCCGAATGCGTATGCGATTGCGGCGGGTGATGCCGTGCCTCTCTCCATGGATATTTTCGGCATTCCGATCCCCGTTGTCGGCTATCAGGGCTCCGTTCTGCCCGCACTTGTGCTTGGTATCTTTGCCGCGCGGCTGCAAAAGTGGGTCAAGACCTTTGTGCCTGACATTATAGACCTCATCGTGACACCGTTCCTGACGCTGTTCGTCTCGATGCTGCTCGGTCTGCTCATCATCGGACCCATCATGCACACGCTTGAGATCGGCATCTTTGGTGCGGTGCGTGCCTTCCTTGAACTCCCGTACGGCATCGGCGGCTTCATCGTCGGCGGCGTACATCAGGTCATCGTCGTGTTCGGCGTGCACCACGTATTCAACGCGCTCGAGGTACAGCTGCTCGCATCGACGGGGCTCGACCCGTTCAACGCGATCATCACGGGCGCCATTGTCGCGCAGGGCGGCGCTGCGGTTGCTGTCGCGGCGCGTACGCACGATGCGAAGAAGCGTGCCCTCTACATCTCCTCGGCGGTTCCCGCGTTCCTCGGCATCACGGAGCCGGCGATCTTCGGTATCAATCTGCGTTTTATGAAGCCGTTCATCTACGGTCTGGTCGGTGGTGCGTGCGCGGGCGCGATTGCGGGATTCCTGCATCTCGCGGGTACAGGCATGGGCATCACGGTTTTGCCGGGCACGCTGCTCTACCTTGACCACCTCGCCGAATACGTCCTTGTCAACGCGGTCGGCTTCGGCGTTGCATTCGGTCTGACCTTCACCTTCTTCCGTCCAGAGGAGTGAGCACTGTGGAGAATTTTGACAAGCGGGCAATCGATGCGCGGCTTGCGGAGGGATTCCCCTTTACGCACCGCTGGCACAACCGCTTTCATCTCGAAATGCCGTTCGGCCTCATCAACGATCCGAACGGGATGACCTACCATAACGGCGCATACCATATCTTCTGCCAGTGGAATCCGTTCAGCTGCGCACATAAAAACAAGTCGTGGGCGCATACAAAAACGCGTGACTTCTGCACGTATGCGGTTCCGCAGCTTGCGCTCTGGCCGACGGACGAGCACGATAAGGACGGCTGCTACTCGGGCTGCGGCACGGAGGAGGACGGGCATCTGCGCGTTCTCTACACCTGCAATGCAAAGGATGCGCAGGGCAATCGGAGTTCTGTGCAGCGGTTCGGCACGTTTACCAAGGCGACGGGGGCGGTCAAGAAGGAAGAGATCATCATAGATGGTCCGCCTGCGGGATTTACAGCGCATTTCCGCGACCCCTATCTCTTTGACTGGCGCGGCGTGCGTCACCTCGTCATCGGTGCGCAGACGGCAGACGAGCGCGGCTGCGTGCTCGTCTACCGCGAGGCACCCATCCGTTGGGAGTGTCTCGGAGAACTCCGCACGCAGCTGAAGGACTTCGGCTATATGTGGGAGTGTCCCAATCTCCTCTCGTTCGGCGACTGCGATGTGCTCGTCTTCTGTCCGCAGGGCGTGGAGGCGCGTGCCTACGACCGTCAGAATGTCTATCAGGCGGGTTACATCGCGGGGCACGCCTCGATGGATGCAATGGAGATGCTCATGCACGGACGGTTCAAGGAGCTCGATCATGGCTTTGACTTCTATGCGCCGCAGATCCTGACGCACGAGGGACGGCACATCCTCATCGGCTGGATGGGGATGCCCGACCGCGAGGACGAGTACCCGACGCGCGAGGAGGGGTGGATGCACAGCCTGACGCTGCCGCGCGTGCTGACACTCAGGCAGGGGCATATCTTCTCCGAGCCTGTACGCGAACTGAAGGCACTGCGCCACCGCGAGACAGAGCGTGCGCTCGAGGCGGAGGGGGAGAGCGAGTTCTCCGCCACACTCTACGACCTCACAGAGTTCATCCTCGATCTGACAATGGGGGAGGCATACAGCGTCTCTGTGGAACTGGTCTTCGGCCTCGAAAAGCTCGTGTTTCGCTACAATCGTCTGGAGCAGGTTATGACCATCGACCGTACGGGCATGAAGCTCGGCGGGCGCGGCAAGCGCGTATTCAAACTCTATGCAGAGGAGACGCTCTCTCTGCGGATGTACGTCGATCACGGTGCGGTGGAGGCGTTCTTCCAGCACGGGGAGGAGACGGCGACGATTGCCATCTTCCCGGAGAAGAACATCCGCCCCATGCTGCGCGTTTTCTCCGATGTTGACATGCGGCTCCTCTCGGGTGTGCTCTGGGAGCTTGAGCCATTTCACTACGAGAGCGTATAACAAACAGAAAAACCGCTGCACAGTTTCTGTGCAGCGGTCTGCCCGATATCCGATTGTCAATGTGTATGATGGCTGTCCTTCAGAATGCCGGCAACGGCTCTCTGCACAACGTCGAGCACGTCCTTGAGCAGCGCGTTATACATCTCACCGCCGTCGACGACGCCGCGTCCGTTCTCCGTGAGGAAGAATTTCTTCGGGTGCTCCGTTGCCGCGTATGCTTCATCAAACTTTGCCTTGACCAGTGCTTCGAAATCCATGAAAAGCCCTCCTTAAACACAATAACCAATAGAAGCATTATAACATATTTTTTCAATGCTGTCCTGTTCTTTTACAGATTTTTCACAAAAAACGCAACTGTACCATCAGGGAATCAACATACAATTCGCAAGCCACGTGAGGCCGCAGGCACGCAGTTCGAGACGCATATCCTCAAGCGGCTTGATGATCGGTGCAAATGCGAGGCGGAGTTTAAAACGCGTCAATGTATGCTGGTTCGCACCGAATATGGGGATACGATCCATCTGATAGCGTCCCTCTTCGGGGGTCGAGAGCCCGTAATGCACAGTGAAGGCGCCGCGGTATCCGGAAGCCTGCGTGATCTCCTCGATCTCCCCGTTGGCACGCCCGCCGGGGTAGGCGATGTAGTGCATGTCATAGCCGATTTTTTCCGAGAGCAGGTCGTGGGAGTCTGCGATTTCGTGGCGCAGCTCGTCCGTTGATGTGAGCTCTGCGAGATTCGCATGCGTCATCGTGTGACTCTCAAAGCGAATGAGCCCGGAGTCCTTCATTTCCTCAATCTGATCCCATGTCAGATAGCCCGGATAGGTGTTTGTGAAATCGTAAATGAGAAAGATAGTCGCCTTGAATCCGTACTTTTTCAGGACGGGGTAGGCGTACTCGTAGTTGTCCGCATAGCCGTCGTCAAATGTGATGATGACGGGCTTCTCCGGCAGCGGAGTGCCGTTTTCGAGCGCATCCATCATCTCATCGATTGTGATGGTCGTATACCCCTCGGCGGCGAGATAGTCCATCTGCGCCTCGAACTGATCGGGCCAGAGCGTGAGAGGGTTGCCGTCCTTCTCCTCGACCTGATGATAGTTGAGAACAGGAACACCGGTTGCAGAGTGCATGAGAGCGCATCCGATGATAACAAGCGACCCGACCACGATGAGCAAGGCGAACAGGAGCCGCTTGCACAAGAATTTCACGTGAATTACCTCTTTATTAGAATCAATATCGCGACAAGTGTAGCCTATCGTGCGCTTCATGTCAAGTACTCCGTTTTCCCTGCACACAATGAAAATCTTTGATAAAAATGTGTTTTGGGGCTATAATGCAGGAGTACAGTATCTATTTGAAAGGGTAAAGGAATGAATCGAAACGATTTGTGCTGGTGTGGCAGCGGAAAGAAATACAAGAAATGCCATGCCGATTTTGATGAACATGTTGCGTCCATCCGCTACGATGTGCTCAAGGGACAGGTACGCCCACCGCGCAAGATTATCAATAATGCGGCGGACATTGAGGGGATCCGCAAGGCGGCAGTCATTAACGACGGCGTGCTCGACCTGATGGAGACGATGGTGCGTCCCGGCGTCGATACGGAGACGCTCGATCGCGCGGCACATGACTACATCGTGGAGCGCGGCGGGATTCCCGCATGCCTCGGCTTCGAGGGGTTCCCGAAGAGCATCTGCACCTCGATCAACAATGTGGTCTGCCATGGCATTCCGTCGAAGAAGGATGTGCTCAAGGAGGGCGACATCCTGAACGTCGACTCCACGGTCATTCTCGGTGGTTACTATGCGGATGCCTCGCGCATGTACCTCGTGGGCAAGGTGCCCGCAGCGGCAGAACGGCTCGTACAGGTGACGAAGGAGTGTATGGAGCGCGGCATCGCGGCGGCGCAGCCGTGGCATTTCCTCGGCGATGTGAGCGCCGCCTGCGGTGACTGGGCGCACGCGAACGGCTACTCTGTCGTCACGGCACTCGGCGGGCATGGTGTCGGCAAGGACTTCCACATGGAGCCGTTCGTTGCGCATGAGGGCGAGGCGGGCACGGGCATGCTCATGGTACCGGGCATGGTCTTCACGGTCGAGCCGATGATCAACGCGGGCAAATATGATGTGACGGTGGATGCAGACGACGGGTGGACGGTGCGGACGAAGGATCACACGCTCTCGGCGCAGTGGGAGAAGACCATTCTCATCACGGAGACGGGGGCAGAGGTGCTTTCATCATGACGCATTTTGACCAGCTCGGCGTCTCGGAGACACTCGTCACACTGCTGAAGAAGCAGGGCATCATTGAGCCTACCCCCGTGCAGGAGCAGGCGATCCCGCCCATGCGTGCAGGACGCGATGTCATCGCACAGGCACAGACGGGCACGGGCAAGACCATTGCCTTCCTCCTGCCTCTGCTTGCGAAGATCAAGCCGCAGGGAGCGGCAGCACAGGCGCTCGTCATTGCGCCCACGCGCGAGCTTGCCATCCAGATCGCGCGTGTGGCGGAGCCCTTGGGCGCGGAGCTCGGTATCGGAACGATCGTCATCTACGGTGGTGCGGACATCGAGCGACAGAAGGAGAAACTGCGGCGCCGGCCGCAGCTCATCATCGGCACACCCGGACGACTGCTTGACCATGTGCGGCGCGGAACGCTCGCGCTCGGCAGCGTCAACAAGATCGTCCTCGATGAGGCGGACGAAATGCTCAAGATGGGCTTCATCGAGGATGTGGAAACGCTGCTCACCAAGACGGCACAGGACTATCAGCTTGCCCTCTTTTCCGCGACCATGCCGGAGCGCATCGTGCGCCTGACGAAGCGCTTTATGACGAATCCCGCGCACATCCGCATCGAGGGGGAACGGACGACGCTCGAAAATATCGAGCAGATTGTCCTCTCCGTGAGCGAGGGGACGAAGCTCGACCGCCTCTGTGCATCCATCAACGAGGAAGCGCCCTATCTCGCGATGGTGTTCTGCGCAACGAAGGAGCGCACGCGTGCGCTCATGATGGAGCTGGCGCGGCGCGGCTACCTCGTGGACGCACTCAGCGGCGATCTTACGCAGACACAGCGCGCCTTTGTCCTGCGGCAGTTCCGTGAGGCGAAACTACAAATTCTGTGCGCCACGGACATCGCCGCACGCGGGCTTGACATCGAGGGCGTGACTCACGTCTACAACTACGATCTGCCGCCGACCGTCACCGACTACATTCACCGCATCGGCCGCACGGGACGCGCAGGCTCGCAGGGAAAGGCGATCACGCTTGTCGCGGCGCATCAGCACGAGAAGCTGCGCAAGATGGAATCCGCGCTCAAGGAGCGTCTGCGCCGTACAGGCGTGAAGAAAAAGCCGCGCATGGCAGTGAAAACCGCGGAGGGCGGGTCTGCACAGGAACGCCCCATGCGGGGCGGGCGGCGGGGGAATACTCCCAAGGGAGCAAAGGCGAAACCGCGCAGCAAGAAGCCCGGCAAGACCGTCACGAACATCGGGCGGCGCAGTCGAAAACGCCGCTGAATCAAAAGTTTCTATACAGAAGGAAAACAATCTACTTCGTCGAATCTATTACAGTGTACAGAAAATTCCAAAGAGGAGGCGGATTTCATGATTGGTATCAAAAATGTGATTGCGATTATCTGCGGAGGAGGCCCGGCCCCTGGCATCAACAGCGTTATTTCTGCCGTTACCAGCGAGGCGACGCGCCACGGCTGGGACGTGCTCGGCATCTATGACGGCTTTTCGCGGCTGGCGCGCGGCGAGAAGAACTACGTGCGTCTTGAGCCTGCGAACATCAGCCGCATTCATCTGACCGGCGGCTGCATCCTCAAGATGTCACGCTTCAACCCGACAAAAAAGGAATCCGACCTCCGCACCGTTGTGGAGACGCTCACGGAACTCGGCGTGACCCATGTTGTCACCATCGGCGGTGACGATACGGCGTTCAGTTCGATGGCGGTCTCCGAGTATGCGCGCAAGATGGGACGCACGATCAATGTCGTCCATGTTCCCAAGACCATCGACAACGACCTCCCGCTGCCCGAGGGCGTTCCGACGTTCGGCTTTGAGACGGCGCGTGCATTCGGTACGATGGAGATCGAGAACCTCATGGAGGACGCGAGTACGACGAACAACCGCTGGTACTTCACCATCGCGATGG
>CALALM010000168.1 GCA_937925565.1 uncultured Centipeda sp. | reverse complement strand
GCATAGTCCGTGATCTTAAAGAACCACTGCGCAAGGTTCTTCTTGTGAACCTCGGATTTGCAGCGCCAGCACTTGCCGTCTTCGACCTGCTCGTTCGCGAGCACCGTGCCGCAGGTATCGCACCAGTTGACGGACGCCGCCTTCTTATACGCCAACCCCTTTTTATAGAACAATTCAAAGAGCCACTGCGTCCAGCGGTAGTAATCCTCACGGCAGGTGATGACCTCGCGCGCCCAGTCATACGCGAGCCCGAGCGCACGCTGTTGCCGCTCCATGTTCTCAATGTTCGCATACGTCCACTTCGCAGGGTGCACCTTGTTCTGGATTGCCGCGTTCTCTGCGGGCATGCCAAAGGAATCGAATCCCATGGGGTGCAGGACGTTGTACCCCTCCATCGTCCGAAAACGTGCGACCACGTCTCCGATCGAGTAATTGCGGACATGACCCATGTGGAGTTTTCCTGACGGATATGGAAACATCTCAAGCACGTAGTATTTCGGCTTCGTGTCGTCCATCTCCGTATGGCAGCTGTGATCCGTCTCCCATATCTCCTGCCACTTCGTCTCGATCTCCTGCGGGTTATATCTCTCCACTATACTCCTGCTCCTCCCAGTATTCAATCATTGTGCAATTACATTGCATAATCTTTTCTTAATAATCATTTCAGTATATTATACATGAAACGTGATGAATGCGTCAATCATTATTCATATTTTAGCGGAAATTTTTAGGACTTTTCTCCTGTCGTTCTGTATGTCTGAATACTGTGTCAAAAATCGTGCACGCTTGACTCTTTCATGATACAATGAGCATGAGATCATTTTGAGGATAGGAGATGAGCGTTTGGAGCACTATCTTTCCGGCGTTGCAGCGCATGCAGGACCGACGCTTGCCATTTTCTTCGCAGCGTTCATCCAGTCGATTACAGGATTCGGTCTCGTCATCATCGCCGCGCCTCTTCTCATGTTCTTCTACGAGCCGAAACTCACCGTCCCGATCATGCTACTGCTCGCGTGCAGCGGCAACGCCGTGCAGGGCTTTCTCATGCGAAAGCAGGCGAATCTCCCGCTTGTGCGCCTAATGTACCTCGGCATGCTTGCGGGACAGCCCATCGGCTTCTTTTTCTTTACCTACATATCCAATGACGCGCTGAAGGTATTCATCAACGTCGTCGTGCTCGTAACGCTCCTACTCATGCAGATCTCCCATCGCCGCATCCCGGAATGTCGGCGCAACACGATCATCACAGGGGCGCTCTCGGGTTTCACGGCGATCACGACGGGCATGGGCGGGCTGCCGTTCCTGATCTACCTCGCCTATACGAGCATGCCGCCCAATATGTTCCGCGCGACCTGCTTCGTCTACTTCTTTCTCGGCAACGCAACCTCGCTCGTCAGCTATCTCATCGGCGGCTTTCCGCTCACGGAGGCATTCAACGAGTTCATCTACCTCCTGCCCGCACTCGCCGTCGGCATCGTCGCGGGACGCGAGAGTATGCGCTTTATGCCCGCGGCGCTCTTCCGAAAATTTGTCTTTGTGATTCTCTACGTCGCCTCCACCTATACGATTGTATCGATTTTGATAACGTATTTTTGAGATAGAAAAAGCGCGGCACTCTGACCGCGCTTCCCTATATCATGAAATTTCTTACCGAATGGAGCGAAGCACTGCCTCAAGCTCGTCATAGCGGCGCGTCAATCGCGCCCCGAGTTCTGCCACGCGATCGACGGATGCCACCCCGCGACGGATCGCCGTTAAACCAACGTCCAGATTCTTCTTGAGATCCTCAATCCGCCCGTCAAATCCATGCTCGAAATCCTCGACCCGATCCTCAAACGCCTGATTGGTCGCGAGCATCTTGTCGATCTCCTGCACATCACGCAGGAGTTCACTGATCGCCTCATCGGATGCCTCAAGGCGCTCGCGCGTATTCTCTGAGAGCTTGCGCACCTCGCCCGCAACAACGGCGAAGCCGCGCCCCGCCTCTCCGGCACGCGCCGCCTCAATCGCCGCATTGAGCGCGAGGAGGTTGATCTGCGCCGAGATCTCCGTGATCATGTTCATGACCTGCTCGATCTTCTTTGTGCTCTCCGTGAGCCGTTCGAGCTTCGGGGTAATCTCCGCGTTGCGCCCGAGGAGCTCCTTTGTCATGTCGCCCTGTCCACCGAGACCGTTGCTCAGATTGTCGATGAGTCCGCCAACGCTCTCCGCGCTCTCCCCGATGCGCGCCATTGTCTTTGACATCCCCGCCATCGCGCTGCGATATTCGCTGAACTCACTCATAATGCCGTCCTTGAGTCTGCCAATGATCTCAAGACGTGCAATATCATGTTCGAGGAAGGATTTCTGACAGAGTGCATAGACGGACGGAAAGCGATTCATATAGCCGTCGTAGAATGTTCCTCCGGAAAGCCGGTAGAAGAAGATCGCCGTCAGGGTTTCATTGATGTGCATCCCCGCGATCTCACCGAGCGCCGAGTAACCGGCGACGGAAATGCCGTCAAAGAGATCTGCGCCCGCGAGCTCCTCCGCAAAGGTCAAGCGGCGCAGGATGCAGTCATTCATGATGACGCCGATGGGCGCAGGCTTGCCTTTGGCGAATCCCGTGTAGTCCGCTTTGAGCGTTTCGAGGAAGCGCACACGCCGCATGAGATAGAGTTCCTCACCTGCCGTGATATCGCAGAAGAAGTGCATCCGCTTCGCAGATTCATCAATCCTTTGCAGGGAGCGGATATAGAACTGATTTCCAACATGTGTCGCAAAGGTATATTCCGCAAGCGCGTCCGCGAGTGCCGCAATGTCCGATACGTGCATATACTCCATCAACACATCGGTGAGCAGGACGGGTTGTCCCTCGGCATCCGCAACGGTGTCCACCGTCCGGAATGTCGCATCCGAACCGATCACCGTCCAATGCGCCCCCATTTCCTCCGCTGCCTGTGTCTTGAACACAGAGTAACGGTAATCTGCGGCGAGTTTGACGACAAGGACGACAGCATGGTTCTCGAGTACCTCCCTGCCGTTGTAGATATAGGTGTGGGAAAAGTCACGCGCACCGCCCGCACTGCCGCCGATATAGGGGCAGGGCAGGCTCTCTGCGTCATAGAGAGCCTTGAGTACAAAGGACTCGCACGCACTCACCCCGTCGACATAGACAAAGGCAAAGGTGTCATCAAAGCGTACGGGAAACGGAATGCGTTCGGCACGGACATCTGCGGTGATCTTTTCCACGCGCTCGGCGGGTGTGAGTGTCACCGCACCGCGCCGCATATCCTCGTTGTGCAGGGGCAGCGTCATCATATGCGCCCCCTCAATCATGCGCTTGCTGAACACTTGCAGCAGAACCTTGGCACGCCCGTCCTCCGCGTCCATATAGTAGGAACGCGAATCCTTTGTACGTGTGAGCTCACCGCATGTCGTCATCAAGAGGAGCTGCACATCGGGCGGTGAAGCTGCCTGAACGGCATGTGCCACATCGTCCATCCCAAGATCGGCAGAGATAAACCCCATGACGATGGCGGGTCCGCCCGGCACGTTGTAGAGCTCACGCAGACGTTCCGCCGTCAGCTCACTGCGCGAAAGATAGGCAGACTTCATATCGCCGCCTCCCACACTGCCGAGCCCAGCAAACGGGGCACGCGTTTTTTCTCTCGGATCGCATGCGGGCTCTTCCCCTGCCGTAGGTTTCACGTTGATACGCTCCGCCGGCAAAATCTCTTCGCTCTTTTTATTCCCAAACAATCCGAACATATATGTTCCTCCCTAGCGGCCACATTTATATTATTATAACACGCAGTTATCCCTGCCGCAAGAATCTGTAAAGGATCATCGGAACAATAAGCATGGGCACGCCAAGATAGAGTGCGGAACGAAGTTCCGGCACAAAGATCATGAAGACGAGGCAGAGTACCTGCGCCCAGATGCCGAAGAGTGTCACATACGGAAAAAGAGGCATGCGGTAGCGCAACAGGGAGACCGCGTCCTCCGCTTCGAGTTTCCGCCGCCGCCGATATTGACTCCAACAGATCGAGATCCACGCCATTGCACCCGAAAAGCCCGAGAGAGCAAGCAGATAGGTGTAAAACTCACCATGCGGATTCATCGCATAGATCGCGATGACGCCCCAACAGAAGGCGATGGAGGCGTAAATCGCACGCGAGGGGATCCCCTTGCTGCTCAGTCCCTCAAGGGCGCGCGGTGCCATGCCCATCGTCGCGAGCGCATGCACGGTTCGCGCCGCGCCATAGAGTCCCGAGTTCGAGCAGGAGATCGCCGCCGTCAGAACGACGAACGAAAAGAGCGCGGAAAGCTCCGTAAAGCCGTGCTCGGCAAGCGCCGCCGCAAAGGCACTCTCTGTGAGCGAGGCGTGATCCCACGGTAGGATCGAAATGAGCAACGTAATCGGAATGATGTAGAGGGCAATGATCCGCCACGTCACGTTGCGCACCGCCGTCGGAATGCTGCGCGCAGGATCGGCAGTCTCTCCCGCCGCAAGTCCGATGATCTCCGTCCCCTGAAAGTTGACAAGGATAATGACCATCGTGAGTGCGATGCTCGCGTAGCCGTGCGGTGCGAACCCCCCGCTGCCGAGAAGGATGCGCGTCCCGATGTATTCCTCCCCGCCGATGAGTCCGAGGCAGATGAGGAGGGCGACCACGCTGAACGCCACGAGCGCCGTCACCTTGACGAGGGAGAGCCAGAACTCACTCTCCCCGAATTTATCGACACGAAACAGGTTGAGGATGGTCACGATGAGTCCGAAGAACACCGCCCACCAGACCGTCCCGATCTCCGGGAAAAAGCCGTTCATGACGATGCCGGCAGCGATCATCTCCGACGGCACATAAGAGACCCACGTCACCCAGTACGACCAGCCGACGCCGCACGCCCATGTCGCGGAAATATTCTCGCGCGCATAGACGACAAAGGAACCTGAGAGCGGTTTTTCCACCGCGAGCTCCGCGAGACAGAGCATAACCGCGAGGACGATCACCCCTCCGAGGAGATAGGAAATTATGGCGGCAGGTCCCGCCTGTTCGAGCACATAGCCCGTCCCTAGGAAGTATCCGCTCCCGATGACGCCGCCGAGAGAGATGAACTGAAGATGCCGGTGCTTCAGCTTCCGTTTCATTGTCGATTCGCCCATGGGCTTCTTAACACAACCTTTCTGCCGTTTTTTCGCAACAAAAAATGTGCTCTCATCATACTACAAGAACGCATAGATTACTACGATTTATTTGACAAAGCGGTAAATTTTTATTATCATCATACCAAGCACACAAAGGAGGAGCTAATATTATGAAATTCAGAGCCTTGCTGCTCGCCTTGGCGCTCGTCATCACTGTTTCGGGTACCACGAGCGCAGCCGTCACCGAACATCGCGAGTCGACGACAAATCTTTCCATCGCCTACCCCATTCTCAGTGCGGAGACCGGTGTCGTCGCAGATCCCATCAACGCCGATATCGCGGCGCTTGCCGCAGACGTTCGTGCCGCGTATGAAGACGGCGAATTCTATCGTGGGGAATTCGGCTACCGCGTGCATCTGGACGATGAGAACTTCCTCTCCGTGACGTTCACGGATCTGCGCTACACACTGCGCGGGAATCAACCGACGCGCCAGGACTATGGCTTCGTCTACTACAAGAAGACGGGACAGCGTCTTCCGCTCGCATTCTTCGTCCACGTTACTCCGTCCGATCTGGACGGCGAGGCGGTAAACGGTCATCTCTATAACGAGCAGGGTCGCAATACGCCGATCCGACCGGAAAAGTCCGTGCATGAGGTACCGACGAACTACTTCCTCGGCGGACGCGGCTTTGTCTGCCCCATCTTTCAGGCGGGAGAGCTGACGGCGAGCACGGGACCGACCTACATTCTGCTTGACGCGAGCGTCGTCGACTACTTCAACCGCAAGAACAAATGACAATGGAGGCCTACACGACCATCACAGGGGAGATACCGAAGGGCGGTGTCTCCCCTGTTTTGTATGAGATTCAACGCTCGCGTTTCCTCGCCTACGTGATTCATGCGGAGGATGAGGAAGAAGTACGCACATGGCTACAGTCCATAAAGAAGGAACACTATGAGGCGCGTCATGTCCCCTACGCGATGGTACTCGGAGAGCGTGCCGACCGCCAGCGTTCGAGCGATGATGGTGAGCCGGGCGGAACAGCAGGAAGCCCTATCCTCGAGGCAATCAAAGCATGTGATATCACGAATGCAGCTGTCGCCGTCGTGCGATACTTCGGCGGCATCAAGCTCGGCGCAGGCGGTCTTATCCGTGCCTATGCCCATGCGGCAGGACTCGGGCTCGACGCGGCGGCAAAGATTCGCATGACCCCCCTGCACACGATGTACGTCACGATCGACTATGATCTGCTCGCCGCAGCCGAGCGTTATATCCGTGACGCAGATGTACAGACGGAGGAGGCTTCCTACGCAGACGTTGTGACACTGGCACTGCTCGTACCGACAGGTGACATCGAACTGCATCAGCGTGCGCTCACCGACCTCACAGCGGGACGTGCGCGGTACAAATTAGGTGGGCATAAGTATGTCGCCGTGCCTCTTGCATAGAAAAAGCGCCTATGTGGGCGCTTTTTTATTCGATATTGCAAATTTCCTTGCCGCAGTTCTCGCAGTGAATCTCTTCCTTAAGGAAGTCGATGTCCTTGATGAGGATGAGGTGCCCGCGCATCGCGATCACATTGCTCTTTCTGAGATCGGCAAGCATGCGGTTGAGACTTTCGCGTGCGGATGCGGAGTAGTTCGCAAGCTCCTGATTCGTGAGCGGCACGGAGATGAGGATCCCTTCCTCCGTCTCCATGCCGTAACTGTTCGCGAGGCGAATCAGCGTCGAGTAGAGCGCCCCCTTCTTGCCATAGAGCACGAGATCGCGAAACTTCAGATGCTGCTTGCGCATGTGCATGCCGATCAACTTGAGGAGTGCAATCGAAAGATGCGGATGCTTCTCCAAATATGCCTGTAAGACCGGGAACTCAATGGCATAGACTTCCGCCGCACTGCGCGCGACCGCACTGAAAATATACGTCGGCTCCTCCTCATAGATCGGCAACTCACCAATGAGGCTCCCCTTCGTTGCGAGACGCAGAGCAAGTACGCGTCCGGAGGCACCGTATTTCACAATGAAGATGTGTCCGGAACGCA
>CALALM010000167.1 GCA_937925565.1 uncultured Centipeda sp. | reverse complement strand
GCATCTGTCTCCACCGTGCGCTTGGGAAACATGGTCATGCGGTGGATCGGCTTGATTTTTTTCGTTTTAGAAGCTTTCTCTGACGGCGTATTCCGCACCTCTTCCGGCTCAGCTTCTTCCTTATGCAGATCTTCAATCTTGGAAAGGGCTTCGTCCTTCTGCAGCCACATATGGTGAATCTGGCTGTCCACGATCGCCAGTTGCCGAATGTTGTTGACTATGTAGTCCTTTTTGTGCGTGAAGTGCGTCTCTGCCTCGTGCATGATTGCTCTGGCTCTGATGTCGTCTTCGGCTTTGACGCGAATCTCTTCCAGACATTCATCGGCGATTTTCAGAAGTTCCTGCCGCTTTTCCTCCAACATGGCATCATGCTTGGCATGTACCTTCGCCAGCAGGTCGTTTAGCTCCGGCAACCGCCCATAGTTGAAACCGCCGCCGTCCGGAATCAAGGTAATGAGGCGAATCGTGTTGAGCGCCTTCTCTGCCTCTTCATCCTTAGCGATGTATTCAAGGTCGTGTTGGAGCGCTTCCTCGTACTTTACCGCCTCGTCAAAAAGCGCCTTCTGATTTTTGAAGAAGCCCTCAACATTCTGTACCTTTTCTTTCAGATCGTAGATCTCGTCCTTCTTTTTGATTACACAGTCAATGAGCGCCGTATTGTCTTTGCTGTACGAAAGAACCTCCTTCATGGCATCGACTGCCGAAGAAACCACAGGTTTATCCGGGTATTTATGCCCCGTATAGCGAGTGAGGAGGTTTTCATACCGCTCCTTTTCGCCCTCGAATCGGACTGTGATATGACGGATCAGACCATCCTCGTCCTCGGGCACGTCCATCTCTTCGAAGTAATCCCGCAAGAACTTCCGTACCTCGTGGATTTTGGCGAGAGATACTGTCTGGCGTTTGGAGACGATGGTGCTGCCGATCTCACTCCTTTTATGAAGCATCGGGGGGAGTTTCGGATCATTCGGCTGGATGGTACTGCCGCCGTATTTCACGGTGACCTTCTGCTCATGGATGAGCTGTGCCACCACACAGGCGATGTCCAGTTCCTTCCAACCGTAAGGAATCCCCTTATAGCGGCTCTGGATATCCAGCATCGAGGTGCGCAGTTTTTTGGCGTGCTGTATCTCCAGATACTCCTCCACCTTGACGGCGGCCTCACTGTTCGCTCCCGTGTCGAAGAGTGTCTGCTCCGCGCCGCGCAGGATGGAGGAAATATCCGCCTCACTGTCCGCATTCTTGCGGATCAGAGGAAGGTCGCTATAGACATGGGCGACGAGATACTCCAGTGCCTGATCGATCTTGTTCTTGGCATCGCCGGCTTTCAGCAGCAGATGTTCCCCGTCCACATAGAACTCGGCTGTTTCGATGGCCTTGATGAGCTCTGTTTTTGCCTCCGATTCGTACTTCCGTGCCTCTTCCTGATGGCTTCGGATGATGGTCTGCACCGACTGGGGAAGCTGCGTCACGTTTTTCTGCATGACGTACTTTTGCACCTTCATGGCGTTTTCGATGGACTGATAGTAGGGCGTATCGGCGAGAAGTACCAACGCCTGCCCGACGGATTCGGCGGTAAGACGCAATTCTGTTTTTTCGACGACATCCGTTGCTACCGTGAGTATTTTGAGTTTCATCCCGCCCGTCACCGGACCCACGGCAGTCGTGTCCACCATCCCATCAATGGGAAAATCATATCTGCCGTCATAGCGATATTTCCGAGCGGTGTAAATATCGCCGAAAATGATGCTGCCGATCTTGGACACGATGGATGAGGTATCCACGGTGGTATTGCGATAAATATCCCGCTGAATGTCCTGCTCCTCATCGGTGAGGAAGTTGTAAACGTCCCCTGCGCGACCGATGTAGTTTTGCGTGAAGAGCCGCTCAAGGGACGCACCCACCCGTTCCCGCATGGCGATTTTATCGAGGCTGATCTTATCCGCCATAAGGATCACGAGATTGTCAAGGGTCGCCTTCACATCGTCCACATAGCGCACGAGGTAGAGGAGTTTCAGCACAGCCACGTCCTGCACTTCCAGTCCATGTCCTGCCTCGGCTGCACGCTCGGCTCTCTCGATGACCCGGCGGATGGAACTGTCAAGGAAGGTATGCACCGTGTCATAGAAAAGATGGAAGGGGGCAAGGGCATACTCGTTCTTGTCCTCGATTTTCTGTGCCGCCTCCTGAAAGCCGGAGAGCATGGAGCGCTCCCCACCGGAGAGATGTTTGCCGGAGTTGCCGTGCTTGCGGATTTCGGCAAAGACCTTCTGCATGAGGATAAACTGATAGGGGATGAAGGGGAAGTTCCGCGCAAATTCGGCAGCGCCGTTGTAGCCGCGGATATCTTTCACCGACTCCGTGAAGCTGAAGAGATTTTTCAGCACGGAGTCGTTCTGTGTATAGAGGGATTCTAGCGCCTCTTTGGCGTCCAGTGTTTTCTTCAAGATACGCTTCTGGATCACCTCGTCCGCCGAAGCCGAGGAGAGGGAGAGGCGTGTCTTGAATCGTGCCTGAATACGCGAGAACTCGTTTTCCCGCGTCTTGATGACCTCGTCGATGGCCTCCTGCCCGGTGCAGACCACCCAAACTTTGCCTTTGCACTCAGCTCCGATTGTCTCCACCAGCGACTGAAGATTGAGAAGCAGGCTTCTGTCATCGCCAACATACTGCCCTACTTCGTCGATCATAAAGAGCAGG
>CALALM010000166.1 GCA_937925565.1 uncultured Centipeda sp. | reverse complement strand
GCCGCCTCAACGATCTCCTCCGGCGTATCCTTCCCGTCAGAAAAGGTCGTATGGATATGCAAATCGCTTGGCATAGATTTCTCCTCAATCACGCATCCTCGTGAATCAGCACGCGTTCGATTTTTTCCGCGCCCCCCGTGGAGGCAATGTCCACAACCACGGCGGCGTATTCCGCTGTGCCCTCTGCCATCTCGAAGCGCACGGGCATCCCCGTCCGAAATTTTTGGATCACGACGTCCTTGCGCACACCGAGAATGGAATCGTGCGCACCGACCATGCCGAGATCCGTAATGTACGCCGTGCCGTCCGGCAGGATCCGTGCGTCTGCCGTCTGCACATGCGTATGCGTTCCGACCACAATATCGGCGCGCCCATCCAGATAGTGCCCCATCGCGAGCTTCTCCGAGGTGGTCTCCGCATGAAAGTCCAACACAATGATATCTGCCTGTCCCCCGACCTCCGCGAGTATTTCATCCACTTTTTGAAAAGGGCAGTCAAGCGGCGGCATGAAGGAGCGCCCCGAGAGATTCAGCACGGCGATATTCGCCGCCCGGAACGGAAAGATACAGTAGCCCTTGCCCGGCGTCCCCTCGGGATAGTTCGCGGGACGTATGAGAAACGGCTCCTCATCGGCAAAGGCAAAGACATCTTTCTTGTCCCAAACGTGATTGCCCGAGGTGACGACATCCGCACCACCCGCATAGAGTTCGTCCAGTGCCTTGCGCGTGAATCCCTTACCGCCCGCAGCATTCTCCCCGTTGACGATAACGACATCAATCTTTCGCTCCGACCGTAGCCGCGGTGTAATCTTGCGAAAGGCACGCCGTCCCGCACGTCCGACCACGTCACCGACCAGCATGATACGCACGGCACACCCTCCTTATCTTCCTCAGCGATTGTAGACAATAACCTGGTCACGTTCACGGATGCCGACCAGACGATCGCGTAGCGGAAGCTCCCGCACCGCCATCAACATCCGTTCCAGCGTTTCGTGCTGAAGCATGCGGAACTCGGCATCCGGCGGCTCCCCGCCATGCGGGTCAAGAATCAGTGCTTCACCGAAACGATCCGTCAGAAGCTGCACGATCAAACTCAGCTCCTGTTCGGAAAGTTCGTCCATCCTGCGTGCAAGATGAAGCATTGTAAGCGCGTCATGCTGCTCATAGGAGAAATTGATTTCGCTTGCCGTGCTCTCCTCGAGTATGTGATAGGTCTCAATACTCTCCGCCAAAAACGCCGCAAATTCCTCGATCTCGGCAGGAGAAAGCTGCGTACGGACAACAAAATCCATCGTCAGCAGACCTTGGGTCGGCTCATAGGAGACTGCCTCAATCTCGGGAAAACAAACGAGGACGGAGGCGAGCAGCTGCACACCGGGACGAGCCTGCTCACTTTTGCTGCGGGTCATCCTCTGCCCCGAAAGCTGTCTGCGCAGAAAGTCAAACATAAGATCCCACCTCCTATTCGATGCTGCTGACCCGACCGAGACCGAGGGCGTATGTGGCATTGCGCCCCGCCTTCTTTGCCTGATAGAGTGCCTCGTCGGCATTCTTAAAGAGTTGGAGTTCATTGTCCCGCTCCGAGTCAAATCCGGCTGCGCCGACGCTGACCGTAACATGCTGATCGGATGGCATCTCTGCCGCATCCACCGTGCGGCGGATGCGTTCTCCGACTCTGCCCGCGACGCTCAGCGGTGCCCCCTGGAGAATGATGAAGAACTCATCTCCGCCCCAGCGACACCCCGCATCCGACTCGCGGATCGTGTGGGAAATTGCTTCCGCGACGGTCAGGAGGACCTTGTCGCCCGTGTCATGCCCAAAGGTGTCATTGATTCCTTTGAAGTGGTCGATGTCCATCAGGATGACTGAGAGCGGTGTCTTATGCTCCTGTGCCTTGGCGACAGCGTCCTTCAGGAGGCGCTCCATTTCGCGGCGGTTCAGTAGGTTTGTCAGCGCATCATGGCTTGCGAGCTGCGTCAGGCGGCGGTTCGCCGTGTAAAGCTCCTCCTCTGAGACGCGAATGAAGTGCGACATGTATGCGAGCATCTTCCGATTATAGGAGAGATGTGCCACACGCTTCGTCTGCAGATGAATATTCTTGACGTAACCGGGATCCTCCTTCATGCCCACGAGCAGGACATTCAGATGCGCCGTAGAGATGCGCCGACCCACGCGCCGCACCTCACCGAACACAAAGACCACCGAGGAGGGAAAACCCGCGCAGGGCGTCATCTCCGTCACCACATCTTCACCGAGCAGGAGATAATGCCCGACACAGGAGGTTCCGAAGATAGCCTGCGGCGAGAACGCCGACATATCACGTGCATTCTCGGACGCTTTGGCGAGAATCCCGTAGGGATCGCCATAGGCAAGGCGGAACTTTGTACCCTGCTGCATCGGAATGCCGAAGGTGAGCTCTCCGCCCTCCTCAATCTTGATCGGAACACGCGCCGAAATGGAGCCGTCCTCCTCTTCAAAGCAGAGCGGAAAGAGCGCTGCATCCATGCTGAAATCGCCGTCTCCCTTGATGCCGAAATAGCGCTCATAGACCTTCAACGGCATATCTCCGTCGAGTTCCCGGATCGTACAGCCGTCCACGCGTGTCGCAACAATCTCACGTCCGAGCGGGTTCCAGCCGAAATTACGTGCGACATGAACTTCCAGTGTCTCGCCATGGAACACCAGTGCGAGCACTCCAACCTGCATCTCCGCGTCGTCCGCAATGATGTAGCCGTGCGCATTCATGGGCGCAGCATCAACAAAGGCACCGAACACCTCGATGCGCTCATCCATCGCTGAAAAGCCCTCAAAGAGATCATCAATCCGATCCATCACACCGACCACAAAGAACTCAATGAGCTTTGTATGGGGACGGGATTCGATAAAATGAACAAAATGCGCCTTCCTCGCCGCATCCGATGTGTTTCCATTGAAGGTAACGAATTCCACCTGCGATGCCTCAAGCGCCGTAAATGTCAGCATGATCTCCTCGGTATCAAGACGCAGATCCGCCATCTTGAGCGCACAGGTGTGTACCAGAATCCGTGCATCCGGGAACAGTTCCCGGATCGCGTTACGCATCCGAATCGCCTTTGCTGTCGGCATCTCACAAGGTGCTACAATCGTGATGAGCAGAGACGCAATATGCGGAATGCGGTCCAGTTTCTCCTTCGCCTGTTCCGCCTTGCGCAGGGCATCTGCGGTACCGGAAACGATATATGTCAGCTGCTGCATACGCCCTCCTTGCAGAACCGCCGTACGATTTGGCGGCTCCCGGAAACGGGGGGGGATCGGCCCCCTCCGTTCGTTCCTTCAAAACAGCTTACTTTGCATAGTCAACGACGCGCGTCTCGCGAATCACCGTCGCCTTGATCTGCCCCGGATACTCGAGGTCGCCCTCAATTTTCTTCACAATATCGTGAACAAGCACGGCAGCCCCTGCATCGTCCACCTTGTCCGGCTTCACCATCACGCGGATCTCACGTCCGGCTTGGATCGCAAAGCAACGCTCCACACCCTCGAACGACTCCGCAATTTCCTCGAGCGCTTTGAGGCGTTTGATATAGGACTCAAGGCTCTCGCGCCGTGCCCCCGGACGCGCCGCCGAGACGGCATCCGCAGCCGCGACAAGCACCGCCTCGACGGTCGTCGTCTCCACGTCGCCGTGATGGGATTCGATAATATTGATAACTTCCTTGGACTCGCGGTACTTGCGTGCGAGATCGGCACCGACCGTCACATGGGGTCCCTCGACCTCGTGGCTGACCGCCTTGCCGATATCGTGCAGGAGTCCGCCGCGCTTGGCAAGCATGACATCACATTCGAGTTCTGCCGCCATGAGTCCCGCAAGATGCGCCACCTCGATGGAGTGCGCGAGCACATTCTGCCCGTAACTCGTACGGTAGCGCATGCGCCCGAGGAGACGCACAAGCTCGGGATGAATACCGTGGACGCCCGTCTCGAACGTCGCCTGCTCCCCCGCCTCCTTGATGCGTTGATCGACTTCGCGTCGCGCCTTCTCAATCATCTCCTCGATGCGCGCGGGATGAATGCGTCCGTCCTGAATCAACTTTTCGAGCGCAATGCGTGCAATCTCGCGGCGCACGGGGTCAAAGCCCGAAAGGATGACCGCCTCCGGTGTATCGTCGATGATGAGGTCGATGCCCGTCAGTGTTTCGAGGGTGCGGATGTTGCGCCCCTCACGCCCAATGATGCGCCCTTTCATCTCATCGTTCGGCAGTGCCACAACGGATACCGTCGTCTCTGCCACATGATCGGCAGCACAACGCTGGATTGCAACGCTCAGGATCTCACGCGCTGCCTTGTCCGCCTCATCCTTCGTCTGCTGGATGTACTCCTTGATCTTGCGTGCTTTCTCGTGTTTCAGCTCCTCCTCAGCCTCTGCCATGAGGATGGTACGCGCCTCCTCCGCAGACAGACCGGAGACGCGCTCAAGCTCCTGCTTCTGACTCTCGTAGAGCGCCGTGATCTCTGCCTGTGTCTTGTCGATCCGCGCCTCCTTGCGCGCGAGCCCCTCTTCCTTCTTCTCGATGGATTCCAGCTTGCGGTCGAGATTTTCCTCCTTCTGGATTGTACGGCGCTCGAGACGCTGTATCTCGCTGCGGCGCTCCTTCGTGTCACGCTCAAACTCCTGTCGCTGACGCTGGATCTCCTCCTTCGCCTCGAGCAGGGCTTCCTTCTGCTTTGTCTCCGCCTTCTTGCCTGCCTCCTCGACGATGCGCTTCGCCTCGTCTTCGGCTGATCCTATTTGAGCCTCTGCCGTGCGCCTCCGGGCAACATAGCCCATTGCGGCACCGACGGCAACAGCAATAATTACCGTTAGTAATTCAGTAATAATAACGGCCACCTCCTTTTTCACAGTTCAAAAATGCCAATGCCTATAGAATACTTCTATTCATTTTAATGTTTTTTGCCTATAGTGTCAAGAATTCTATGTACCCCTGTATGTGTTCATGCTGATGAATGATCTTCCTGTTTTATAACCTCATCTCTATAGACGAAAGTGCGATTCCCATATATAATATTTGAGGGCTTTATTTGGAGGAGGAGGAACTTATGAAAAAGGAAAAATGGATGCGTAGGGGAATTGCGCTCGCACTCTCTGCAGCGATCACGACAGGTATCGCCCTGCCGCTCCCCGCTGCCGAAGCAAACAGCACAGAACGTATCATTGGCGCCGTCATCGGCGGTGCGGTCGCGGCAAACGATATGAACAAACAGATCAGGTATTACAACACGACTGAGGAGGGGCGTCAGCAGCTCTTTGCCGAGCTCCAGGAACAATATGGCGTCTACTACCGCCAGGATCTGAACAGTCAGCTTGACCGCATCTTTACAAATCTCACGGCGGCAATCGGCTCAATGGACGCGAGTGTCTATGACCGCCCCTACAATTATTTCATCAACAGGCAGGACAGCTTCAACGCCTTCTGCACGCTGGGACACAACATGAGCGTCAACGTCGGACTCTACAGCTACCTGTCGAACGAGGACGAGATTGCAGTTGTGCTCGCGCATGAAATGGGACACGGGCAGAAGGATCACCCCGCCAAGGGCATGAAGAGTTCCTTGGGTCCTTCCATTCTCGCAAATGCGACGGGTACCGTGCTCGGTGCAATTGCGGCGAACGTATGGAGCGGACAGGGGCTCACAAAACCGATGGAGTGGGAGGCGGACAACCTCGCGTTTGAGTATATCTCGCGCTCGCCTTACAACCCCGGCGCAACGGCAGCCGTGTGGCAGCGCGTCATCGACCTCTCGGGCAACAACGCCGCGAGCGCATTTGACATCATGTCCGGCGCTGCCGATCACCCGTCGAACGCCGCCCGTCGCGACAACTATGCCAAGAAACTCACGGCGATAAGCGGCGGCAAGGTCACGGTTGAGGGCGGTGTGGTCTATGTGAACAAGAAAAAATTATTGACACCGGCGGCTGCCTCCGGCATGAGTTCTGCCGAACGCGCCTACTTCGTCATGGGGAATCTTGCGGCAGCGTACAAGAACGGTCACGCCGCTGCGGACGCTTATGTGAACGGGAGCACCGTTATGCTCGGCGCACAACCCATCATGAGCTGTACGGGAAATGATGCCGCCCCGTCCGAGATTGCTGCCCTGCTCAATCAGATCAAATAAATAACGGCATTAAAAAATGAGGATTGCTCGGAGCAATCCTCATTTTTTGAACTTTTTATCGCCGAGGAAATCTGCGCAGTGCACGAGGCTTCCCAAGTACCTCAGCAAGCACAACCGCCTGCTTCATCGTGTCCGGTGTCAGCTGCGGAAACATCATCACAGTTTCCCGAACGGTAGCGCGCGGAAGGACGGCAGCCGCCTGTGCCTCCTCCGCCGCAAGGCGCGCCGCACGTTCCTCCCGCTCGCGCGCACGCTTTGCGCGCTGCGCCTCCTTGCGCGCCTCCTCCCACTTGATGCGCAGCTCCTGTTCACGCAGTACCTCCGCATCCACTGTGACCTGCACATCGGCGGGAATCCCGCGTATCGGCGGGATATCGAACACCCGCCCCTTCTCTGCCCGTTTTTGTGGGCGCGGAATATCCTGCGGCACGGTCGGCGGCGGTACCTTCTTCTTCCCGCGCACGCGGTCATCAAAGATGGCAAGCGCTACCGCAACCGCAATGACAATGAGGTATTCCATAGGACTTCCCTCACTTTACGGGCGATGTCGGATGCTTTTCATCCACCTTTCCCGATGCGCTGATCGCCTGACGCATATCGGTGTCGGATTGGATGTTGTTGAGCTGATAGTAGTCCATCACGCCGAGCTTGCCCTCGCGCAGCGCCTGTGCCATCGCGTGCGGCACCTCTGCCTGCGCCTCGACGACCTTTGCCTCCATCTCCTGCGTGTACGCCTTCATCTCCTGCTCGCGTGCCACCGCCATTGCGCGGCGCTCCTCCGCCTTTGCCTGCGCGATGCGCTTGTCCGCCTCCGCCTGATCGGTCTGCAGCTCTGCGCCGATGTTGCGCCCGACATCGACATCCGCGATATCAATGGAGAGGATCTCAAACGCCGTACCCGCATCGAGCCCCTTACCGAGCACGGTCTTTGAGATGTCGTCCGGGTTTGCGAGCACATCCTTGTGGTTCTCCGAGGAGCCGACCGTCGTAACAATACCCTCGCCGACACGCGCAATGATGGTCGGTTCACCTGCACCGCCCACGAGGCGGTCGATGTTCGCACGTACGGTGACGCGTGCCTTGATCTTAAGTTCGATGCCGTTCGCCGCGACGGCAGACACGATCGGCGTTTCGATGACCTTCGGGTTGACACTCATCTGTACAGCATCGAGCACATCACGCCCCGCGAGGTCGATCGCTGCCGCACGCTCAAAGGGCAGGTTGATCTGCGCACGGTGCGACGCAATGAGTGCATCGACCACCTTATCCACGTTACCGCCCGCGAGATAGTGCGCCTCGAGTTGATTAACGCTCACATCGAGCCCCGCCTTGTTCGCCTTGATGAGCGGCAGCACAATGCGACCGGGCGGTACACGGCGCAGCCGCATGCCGATCAGCGAAACGATGCTGACCGAGACATTTGCCGAGATTGCGGACACCCAGAGTCCAAGCGGCACGAAATGCAGAAAAATCGAGACGGCGAGAATAACGATGACAATGAGGAATGCTCCTCCAAACAGTGTTCCCATTTGTACCTCCTTAGCAAATTCCACAAAACGACATTACACCTCACGCACAACGACGCGGCTGCCGTTCACGGACAGGACAACAATACTTTTTCCCTTTTGGATAAACGCGCCCTCGGAGATCACATCCACGGGGCGACCGTCAATACGCACCGTCCCCGAAGGACGCAGCTCCGTGAGCACTTCACCCGATTTCCCCACGAGTTCCGACTGCTCCATCGCGCTCACATAGCCCTCCTCGGTACGCGCGCTCTTTTGCAGGACAATCTTATTCCAAAGTTTGCTCGACGGCAGACGCGAGACGATAAGCAGGAAGAGGACGACCGAGATCGCAAGCGCGATGCCGAGTGCGGCAAGTGCACTGATGTCGCCGCCGAGTGCAAGTACGATGCTGTAGAGCATCGCCGCGACGCCGAGCCCCGCAAGAAGTCCTACGGTCGGCAGCAGAATCTCCACAATAATCATCAGCACGCCCGCGAGAAAGACCGCAATGTGATAGAGCTCCACAAGCCCACGCGTGTACTGACTTCCCCAGAACACTGCTGCCGCGACAATGCCGAGCAGAACGCCCACCCCGAGACCGCCCGTCTTGATCTCCACCATGATGGAGAGAAACATGACGGCAAGCAGCAGGACTTGCAAAACACCGTTATCTACGATTAAGTTCACAGACACCCTCCTCCTTACGCGAAAAAACCTCCACGCTCTCGCGCGGAGGTTCCTATGCTGAAAAATGGTCGGAACGACGAGATTTGAACTCACGACCTCTTCCACC
>CALALM010000165.1 GCA_937925565.1 uncultured Centipeda sp. | reverse complement strand
CCATAACCGTGGTTTTCACGTAATTCCCCCCTAGAGAGTAAGATCATTCAATTATGATGAGTTGATGCAATATCCGCTCATGCCTCCGGGGCTAATGGATACATGAAAAATATCACACGTCGCTATTCTATGAAATTTTTTCCGGAATGTCAAGGCATTTTATCCATCGCACACTTGACTTTTTCCGCAATTCCATGCATTTTTGTCTTTGGTACAGAGCATGCGGCAATGCGAACCCCCATTTTTAGAGGGACAGCGAAGATGAGATCCTCGTGGAGGAGATCGCAGACCCCCTGTGGATCTGCTGCCGGAACGGCGAGGAAGAAGCCGCCCTTGTAGGGGAGGGCAGGGAGACCGCATGCCGCAGCTTCCTTCATAAAGATGTCACCGCGTTCCTGCACTAAATGGTAGAGAGTATCACGTTCCGCCTCATAGGAGGCATAGGCAGCACTGTCCTGCTGAATGCGTGTCAGGAGCGTCATGGCACCGCGATTGATGTTCGACCATGTGGCGCGTGCCGCATACTTGCTGATTTCACAAAACTCGTCAATGACCGCTTTGCTCGAGGAGAGAGCGATGAGCGCGCCGCAACGCTGTCCGTAAAACGTATACGCCTTGGACATCGAGAACGCAAAGAGCGTTAAAATGTTTTCCGGTAGGTTTCCGAACTTCTGCATAAAGGTGCGTGTCTCAAATTTCTCTCCGGCAAAGTCAATATAGGCAATGTCGATAAGCAGGTGGACTTTCTTGCCCACCGCTGCGTATTTCTTGACACAGTCGAGTACGTGATCCCAGTCTTCTGCGGAGAGACTGTAGCCAGTCGGGTTGTGTGCGGGCGTGTTGAGGATAATGAGCAGGCTCTCCTGCGTCTTGAGGAGTGTATCAACAGCAGTGGCAAACGCCGTGTGGTTGAAGTTGTTTGACTCATCGAAGAGCTGGAAATTCGTTAGAGAGCAGCCGAGCTCCTGACAGATGACATTATATGTTCCCCAGAACCAATCCGAGGTAAGCACCTGATCGCCCTTTTCCACGTAGTTGTCGACCGCTGTACGCAGCGCGCCCGTTCCGCCCGCACTTGCAACGGCACCGAGGTACCCTGCCGGGCGATTGCCCGCAAAGGCGATATCAATCACCGCCTCCAGATATTCCGGGAGACCAGAGATCGGGGCATAGGCAATGTAATCCTCGATGGGAAGTCCACGGAACACACGTTCGACAGTAGGAAGATGAGCGAGCTTCCCTGTGTCATCCATTACAGCACCGATCGTTGCGTTTACAACACGTTCTTCACCATGTTCTGTGACTGCTGCACGGCATGCGGCAGCAGCACCAAAAATCGCGTCCTTCAGTCTCCTTGAAGCAGCATGGGACGCAGCCATCTGAATTGCCATTTGTATACGCTCTCCTTTTCGTTTTGAAAGCACGGACAGAATGATGCCGCCCGACGAAAGCGGGAGGTCTTCATTCTGTCCGTGCTTTCTCCAAAATACACCATGATGATAGCGCGTTGTCATCCTTGTGTCCACAAGATATGTGGGTGTATACAAGTATTCTTATGCCTCGTCGGGAAAGAACTCATCGTGAATCCGATTAACTGCATCCTTGACGCTGCCTCCCTTGATGAGGCAGGAGATACTGATCTCGGATGTGCTGATGATCTCGATGTTGATATCGGCATTCGAGAGGGCCCCAAACATCCGCGCGGCAATGCCCGGATTGCCGAGCATACTGGCACCGACAATGGAGACCTTGGCTACGTCGTTGTCGATGGCGACCGCAGATGCTTTGATCTTGTCTGCAATCCCCTCGACTACTTGGCGAGCTTCTTCGGCATCAATCGTTGCAACAGTGAATACGACATCCGTCACATTGGACTCTGCACTGCGCACACTCTGCACAATCATATCCACGACAATATTAGCGTCTGCAAGAGCAGAGAAGATTGTATGCACGATCCCGGGGACATTGGAAACACCGAGAACGGTGATCTTGGAGACGTGTTCGTCATGTGTAACGCCGCGAATGATAAAGGACTTTTCTTCCACTGTGTATTCCTCCCTAATGATGGTACCCTGCTCAGAAGTAAAGGTCGAACGAACGTGGATGGGGATGCCGTAGAGCTGTCCCATCTCCACGGATCGTGGTTGCATGACGCCGGCACCGAGGCGCGCCATCTCGAGCATCTCGTTATAGGTGATCTCTTTCATGCGGTGTGCACCTTTTGCGATACGCGGGTCAGCCGAATAAATGCCGTCGACATCGGTGTAGATTTCACAGGTATCTGCCCCAATCGCGCCTGCAATCGCAACGGCGGATGTATCCGAACCACCGCGCCCGAGTGTTACGGGATCACCGATGTCATCCGTACCTTGGAATCCGGCGATAACCACGATATTCCCCTTGGCGAGCTCCTCATGCACACGATCCGGATGAAGCCCAAGAATGCGCCCCTTCGTATGCGCACTGTCCGTCTGCATCCCGGCCATTGCGCCTGTGAGTGAGACGGCAGATTGCCCCATCGATCGGAACGCCATCGCAAGAAGTGCGATGGAGATTTGTTCGCCCGTGGTCATAAGCATATCCATCTCACGCGTATACTGATAGGGACGCTCTACGACTTCTCCGGCAAGAGCGATGAGATCATCTGTCGTATCGCCCATTGCCGATACCACCATGACAATGTGATCGTCGGGGGCTTTCTCACTCAGGATTCGCTTCGCTACATTTTTGATCTTTTCCGGCGTCGCCACGGAGCTACCGCCAAATTTTTTTACAATTAGTGCCATATAATGTCCCCCTATGGATTGATATGATTCCCATAATGGTGAATGCTGAACGCATTATACAGGAAAAACAGAGCACTGTCCAGTAAGCAGTCTGATAATGGAGCGAGCATGGAGATAAAAATATGACCTTACTTCATTCCGCGCATGAAATAAGGTCATATTGTATTTACTCCATTACGTTATAGGAGCAATCTTACTTGTTAATGAGTGCCCGGATTTCCGGCGCCTTACCGTCGGAGCCGAGTACCTCTTTGATCTTGTGGGTGACGAGCTCCTTGATGTAGCTGCGACCGTCGGTCAGGTACTGGCGCGGGTCGAAGTGCGACGGCTCCTTCTTGAAATGCTCGCGAATGCCTGCTGTCATGGCGAGACGGAGATCAGAGTCAATGTTGATCTTGCAGACGGAGGATTTTGCCGCGCGGCGCAACTGATCCTCAGGAATTCCGACCGCATCCGGCATATGACCGCCGTTCTCGTTGATGATCTTCACATACTTCGGAATGACGGAGGAAGCGCCGTGCAGAACGATGGGGAAGCCCGGAATGCGCTTCTCGATCTCCTCAAGAATATCGAAGCGAAGCGGGGGCGGTACGAGAACACCATCCGCATTGCGCGTACACTGATCCGGTGTGAACTTGAACGCGCCATGCGAGGTACCGATGGCGATTGCAAGGGAGTCGACGCCTGTCTTCTCGACGAAGTCCTGCACTTCCTCGGGTTTCGTATAGGATGCATCCTCAGCGGAGACATTGACATCGTCCTCAATGCCCGCGAGCTGACCAAGTTCCGCCTCGACAACGACGCCGTGTGCATGCGCATACTCGGCAACGCGCTTAGCAAGTGCGACATTCTCAGCATACGGAAGATGAGAACCGTCGATCATGACGGACGTAAATCCACCGTCAATGCAGGCTTTACAGATATCGAAGTCTGCCCCGTGATCAAGGTGCAGAGCAATGGGAATATCGTTGATCTCAAGAGCGGCCTTGACGAGATGGACAAGATACTCATGGCGTGCATACTTGCGGGCACCTGCGGAAACCTGCAAAATCAGAGGGGACTTGAGTTCGCCGGCAGCATCTGTAATGCCCTGAACGATCTCCATGTTGTTGACGTTGAAAGCACCGATGGCATACCCGCCCTCATAGGCTTTCTTAAACATTTCCTTTGTTCCAACAAGTGGCATATGATTACCCCCTATTAAATTAAAACTATCTCACGAACACTTTCATTATAGCATAGTTTATTTATGGAAGATACCGTTTTTTGAAATTTACCATCCGTTCTGTTATAATGAATGAACTAACTTGTAAAGGAAGGTGCAATGCGTGCAGCTAAAGCGTATGGAAGCATACGGATTCAAGTCATTTGCCGAGCGGATTGTCGTTCAATTCGATCAGGGAATCACTGCCGTCGTGGGACCGAATGGGAGCGGCAAAAGCAATATTACCGATGCTATCCGCTGGGTTCTCGGTGAGCAGAATATTCGTATGTTGCGCGGGCTGCGCTCCGAGGACATCATCTTTGCCGGATCTGCTGTACGCCGCGCACTCAGCGTTGCCGAGGTCGTACTGGTCTTTGACAATACAGATAAGAAGCTGCCCATTGACTATGACGAAGTTGTCGTGAAGCGCCGCCTCTACCGGAACGGCGACAGTGAGATCTATCTGAACGATTCGCGCTGCCGCATCAAGGACATTTATCGGCTCTTTGCGGACACGGGAATCGGGCATGACGGCATGAGTATTATCGGGCAGAATCGATTGAATGACATCCTTGACAGCCGCCCGGAGGATCGTCGTGTGTTCTTTGAGGAAACCGCAGGTATCACGAAATATCGGACACGCAAGCAGGAAGCACTGCGGAAGCTGCGCGAAAATGAGGGCGATCTTGTGCGCCTGAACGACATTGTGTATGCGCACACGGCAGAACTCGAGCCACTGGAAGTACAGGCGAAAAAAACGATGCAGTTCCGTGCGCTCGATACAGAACGCCGACAATATCAGCTGACAGCGCTTGTGCAGCAGTATGATAAACTCATACACGAAGAAAAAAACCTCACTCAAACATTGGATTCCCATCGTGATGCGGAGACACATGAAATGCGTGCACGCAGAGACGCCGAGGAAAAAAAGAATGTGCTCGCGGCGGATATTGACGTGATCGATCGCGAAATTCAGAGGAATGAGCAGAAGAGCCGAAAATTACATGGGAAATTGGACGCACTCCGGCAGGAGAAATATCTCATCAATGGGCGACAGGAGCAGGGGACGAAGCGCAAAGCAGACTTTGAGAGCAGGCGTACATCCGCCTCTGCCATGAAGGAAGCGACAGAACAGGAGATCATTCAGCTTGATGCGCTTTTGTCACAAAGATATGCCGAGAAACAGGAGAAAGAAGCGGAGCAGACACGTGTTCGAGAAGAAATGGAGCGTTCTAAGAGCAAGCTTTTGGATGAGGAGCAGGAGATGGCGCGTCAGGAGTCCGCACGTGCTGCTGTGCAGCGCGTATTGGCGCGTCTGCGTGAAGAGCATGCCGTTGCACTGAACTCGGCACAAGAGGGAGATGAGAGCCAGATTCGGCAGGAGGAAATAAAACGTCGCCGCGCACTCCTTACCTCAGCCGAGAACGACCTCGCATGTAAGAGATGCGAGATTGACTGCGTGGAACAAAACATGCGGGATGTATCTCGGGAAAGAGATCAACTTCATGCCTCCGCTGATGGACTGCGCCGAACGATTGAGACAGATGAAGGGCTACTTCGGAAGTCGGATGCAGAACTCCTTCGCATCCGTCAGAGTCTCGACTTCCAGCGGCGTGTCCAGGAAAGCTATGAGGGCTTCGGTCGGGGGGTGCAAATTGTTTTGCAGGCGACTGAGGCGTGGCGCAGAGGCGTTGCGGGAACCGTCGCGGATCTCATCAGCATTCCGGAGCGCTATCTCACGGCGATAGATGTCGCGCTCGGCGGGAGTGTGCGAAACGTCGTCACGGAGGATACGGATACAGCAAAGGCCGCCATATCCTATTTGAAGCGAAAAAATGGCGGGCGCGTTACCTTCCTTCCGTTGACAACAATTACGGTGCGTCCACCTCACAAAATTAACTGGCAACGCTATCGCGGAGTGATCGGCTGGGCCAATACGCTCGTTCAGGCAGAGGGCGCATTCCAAAAGGTCGCAGATCATCTGCTTTCCCAGACGCTTGTGATGGAAACATTAGATGGAGCGCTTATTGCGGCAAAAGAGGAGGGCTATCGTCTTCGCATTGTGACGCTGACAGGGGAATTATTGAATCCGGGCGGCGCCCTCTCCGGCGGTGGACACATAAAACAGCAGTCCTCGCTGCTGAATCGACGTACGGAGATTGGTACACTCGAAAAAAATCTGAGTGTACAAGAAAAAACGCACGAGGAAATGAAGACCTCTTTAAAGCAAAAAAGACAGCTCCTCAAAGAGACAAACGGGCATTATGTGGAAAAGAAGGGGGCGGCAGAGCATCTGGCGAAGAAACTCGTCGAAGTGCGTGGGACGTGCAGTGTCTTGCAGGAGCGTATTGCCGATCAGGCGGAGTCCCTTCGTGAGATAGAGCGTGCAGAGGAGGCGCGCCTTGTCCACGGGGCGAAACTGGAACAGAGACGTATGCGGATTGAGGGACATATTGCTCAGTGCAGGGCGCATGAGGAGCGATTTACGCGGACAATTGCGCAGCTGAGCGAGCGCTGTATAGGGCTGCGAGAGCACTGCAGAGACGAGGAAGGGCATCTGCATGCGTTGGATGTTGCCCTTGCTGCCCTGTCTGCAGAGATCGATGCGAGGTTGCGGAATCGTAAATCCCGTGAACTCGATTATGCAGAAACGGAAAAGACACTGCAAGGCATTACAGAACAAGTTGCACAGCTTGCGAATGAGTTGCAGATGGACATGATGCGCCTTTCTGACTTGGAGAAGGATATCGCTCGCAGGAACACATTGTTTCAGGAGCGCGAAAAGCGTAGCAAGGCACTCAAGGATCAGCGCTTGGAACGAGCCGCAGAGAGCCGTGTCTTGGACGCTGCCGTCAAGAGCGCTGTCACACATCTGGAATCCATTCGGGCAAAGAAAAATGAGTGCGACAAGTCTCTGGAGCGCATTCATATACGTTTGGAGGACTGTCAGGAGACACTTTTGTCCGATTTTGGACTGACGCCGGAGGCGGCAGCCAAACAGATGCAGGACGTAGCACCGAATGTTTTGGAGGAGCGTCTGCGCACATTGGAGCGTTCCATTCAGGATCTCGGATCTGTAAATCCCAATGCCGTCACAGAGTACGAAGAAAAGAAAGCACGTCATGAAGAGGAAGAGAAGCAGATTGCGGATCTGAGAGCTGCTAAACGGGACATCGAGCAGATTATCCAAAAGATCGATCAGGATATGACGCGCACGTTTCGTGAGGCATTCCATCAGATACAGGAGTATTTCAACGAAATCTTTGTGCGGCTCTTTGGCGGTGGGATTGCGGAATTGCGTCTGACGAATAAAGAGGATATACTAAGCAGTGGTGTTGAGATCCTTGTGACACTGCCGGATAAGAAACGACAGAATCTGTCTGCCCTATCCGGCGGGGAGCGCGCACTTACTGTCATCGCTCTGCTCTTTTCGTTCCTGCGATATCGGCCCTCACCGTTCTCCATCTTGGATGAGATTGATGCACCGCTCGATGAGGCGAATGTATCTCGCTTCGGCGAGTTTTTACAGGAATTTGCAAAGAATACGCAGTTCATCGTTGTGACACACCGAAAAGGCACCATGCGCGCGGCGGATACCATGTATGGGGTTACCGTTGAGGACGCAGGCGTCTCAAAGGTTCTCTCCATTCGTTTAAAGGATTATGAAACGGAACAGAGTGCCTGATCTATTGGACGGGAAGGAGCTATTGTGGGATTCTTTGATCGGCTGAAAAAGGGGTTAACAAAAACACGGGAGAACTTCACCCATAATATTGAGCGGCTCATTATCGGATATGCCGACATTGACGATGCGTTGATCGATGATCTTGAGGAGACGTTGCTGATGGCGGATGTCGGCGTCAAGACGACGGAGACGCTCATCACTGCGGTGCGCAAAGGAATCAAACAGAAGGAAATTCAAACGCCCGAGGATCTGATTCCCTTTTTGGAAAAAGAAATCGTTCAGATCCTCGAGGCAGGAGAGAATACCTTCCACATGGCAGAGCAGGGACCGACAGTGCTGCTCGTGGTCGGTACGAACGGTGTTGGAAAGACAACGACCATCGGAAAATTGAGTGCCTACTACCACAGGCAGGGAAAAACGGTTCTCTTGGCGGCAGC
The DNA here is from genome assembly GCA_937925565.1 of uncultured Centipeda sp. GTDB lineage: Bacteria > Bacillota > Negativicutes > Selenomonadales > Selenomonadaceae > Centipeda. The sequence goes on along the minus strand of CALALM010000165.1, from coordinate 324 downwards.
AGATACCTTCCGTGCGGCTGCCATTGACCAGCTCGAGATCTGGGGCAAGCGTGCCGACGCGCAGGTCATCAAGCATGGGGAGGGGTCGGATCCTGCGGCGGTTGTCTTTGATGCGATGCAGGCGGCAAAGGCACGCAATATCGACATCGTCATTGTCGATACGGCAGGACGTCTTCAGACAAAGTCCAATCTCATGCAGGAGCTTGAGAAGATCTATCGTGTCATCGGGCGTGAGATCCCGGGGGCTCCGCATGAAACACTACTCGTACTAGACGCCGGCACGGGACAGAATGCGATTCGTCAGGCGGAGCTCTTTACGCAGTC
>CALALM010000164.1 GCA_937925565.1 uncultured Centipeda sp. | reverse complement strand
AAGTGCGGGAACCGGTGGACGCAGTCGCAAAAAAAAAAGAAGTAACGCCTAAGTCCAAAGCTGCCGCTGCAAAGAAAACGGAAGCGGAAAAGCCCGCGCCGAAGAAGCGTACGACGACAAAGACGGCAGACAAGGAAGCGGCGAAAACAGAAACAAAGAAAAAAACCTCTGGTCCCCGCGCTGCAGCGAAGAAGGATGAGTCTTCTGCCGCGCCCGTAAAAAGGACGGCGGCAAAGAAGACAACGAAAGCTGCTGCAAAGGAGACGGAGGAGGAAAAGCCCGCAAAGAAGGCTGCGCCGAAGAAAACCGCCAAGACAAAGAGCGCAGAGGAACTGACCGAAGCCGTAGCCGCCGCACCGAAGAAGCGCACGGCGACCATGACGGCGACAAAGAAGTCACCCGCGCGTAAAAAGGCGGCAGAAGGAGAAGAAAAACCAAAGAAAACGCGTGCAGCAAAGTCGTAAGAAAACTGTACGTATTGATAGGAGAATGAGGAAAGCTGAGATAAATTAGAGGATCGACTCATGGGATGGATGATTACGGCATCCTCCCGTGAGGAAAAGGAGGATATAGGGATGAAGGTACTATATGTAGCATCGGAGGCAGTCCCTTTTGTAAAGACCGGTGGTCTTGCAGATGTGGCGGGTTCGCTCCCTGCCGCACTCGTCAAGGATGGGGTGGATTGCCGCGTTATTCTGCCGAAGTATGGTGCAATTGCTGAGGACATCAGGAACTCCATGGAGCATATCTATGATGGGGTCCTGAATGTTGCATGGCGGGACAAGTTTGTCGGTATTGACAAATACGTACTCGATGGTGTGACCTACTACTTTGTGGACAACGAGGAGTATTTTAACCGCGAGGGATTTTACGGCTATCCGGACGATGCCGAGCGCTTCTCGTTCTTCAGCCGCGCTGTCCTCAACCTCCTGCCTGCCCTTGATTTCTGGCCGGACATCATCCATTCGAATGACTGGCACGCCGCGCTCGTCCCAGTGTTCCTCAAGCTGGAGCATATGGATGACTCGCGCTATACGGGGATCAAGACACTCTTCACGATTCACAACCTGAAGTATCAGGGCGTATTCCCGAAGGATGTCATGACGGATGTGCTGGGGCTCGATTGGAAGTACTTCAACAACGGAGATTTTGAGTTCTTCGATGCGGTCAACTTTATGAAGGCGGGCATCATCTACGCCGACTATGTATCGACCGTCAGCAAGACCTACGCCGAGGAGATCCAGTACGACTACTACGGCGAACATCTTGAGGGACTTCTCCGCAAACGCCGTGAAGAGCTTTTCGGGATTGTCAACGGCATCGACTACGACGTCTACAACCCGCAGACGGACAAGAACCTCTATGTCAACTACGACATCAAAAAGGCGGTCGAGGGCAAGACCGACAACAAGGTGCGCCTGCAGCACGACCTCGGGCTGCCCGAGAATCGCCGCATACCGATGGTGGCGATGATCACGCGCCTCGTGGCGAACAAGGGGCTGGATCTCGTCGTACGCGTGCTGGATGAGATCCTCCAGCACGAGAACATACAGTTTGTCCTGCTTGGTACGGGCGACCGGGGCTATGAGGACTGGTTCAAGGAACTCGCATGGCGCTACCCGAACAAGGTCTCGATCAACATCCGCTTCTCGAATGAGCTGGCGCAGCGCATCTACGCGGCATCGGACATCTTCCTCATGCCGTCCATGTTCGAGCCGTGCGGACTCGGACAGCTTATTGCGATGCGCTACGGCTCGATTCCTGTTGTACGTGAGACGGGAGGACTCAAAGACACCGTCGTCCAGTTTGATCGCTCGGATGTGGACAAGGGAAACGGGTTCCTGTTCTACGAATACAATGCGCATGAGATGATGTATGCCCTGAAGCGTGCGCTTGCTGCATACGGGAATCTGCGTGAGTGGCGCCAGCTCATCTTTACGGCAATGCACAGCGACTTTAGCTGGAAGCGTTCCGCGAAAGAGTATGAAAAGCTCTACGAGCGACTCCTGCTCGAAGGCTGAGATTGTCCCTTGCAGAATTTCGGTTTGTGCGTGGGTTGACCGTATTTGAGTCTTCCACGACGCACCCCCTATGAAACCGCTGGTGAATTTGGTTCAAATAAGAACATTTGATTCTCCAGTGGTTTCTGTGCGTTTATTTTTAGGAAAGGAGAGGGTGCTATGCTGGAATCGTATCAGGTGGAGCACAACTCACAGAATATTTATTTTCGTTCCATCGTCGGAGCGGCGGAGGCGGGGAGTCGTCTGCGGCTCGGCATTCGCATTCGGACATTCGAGCCGATCCATCAGGTACTCGTGCGCCTCTGGCAGGATCAGACGGGGGAGCGTCTGATCCCACTTGAAACAAAGGACGGACAGAACGAGCAGAAATTCTATACGGCATGGATCAATCTGCCGGACTATGGCTGCCTCGTCTGGTACTACTTCATCATCACGGCAGAGAGCGGCACCTATTTCTATGGGAACAACGCGGAGATGCTGGGCGGGGTGGGAACCCTCAGTACCGAGGCGCCTGAGTCCTATCAGATCACGATCTACAATAAGGGAGCACGTACGCCTGACTGGTTCAAGAACGCCGTGATGTACCAGATCTTTCCGGATCGCTTCGCGCGTTCGGGTGACACCATCGTCCGCAAGAAGGGCGCGGTCATCCGCGCGGACTGGACGGACGACCCCATGTATCTCAAGGATCCCGACACAAAGGAGATTATCGCCTACGATTTCTTCGGCGGGAATCTGCGCGGTGTCATGGAGAAGCTCGACTATCTGAAGTCTCTCGGAATCTCGTGCATCTACTTCAACCCCGTCTTCGAGTCCGAGAGCAACCATCACTACGATACGGGAGACTACCACAAGATCGACCCCGTGCTCGGCGATATTGAGGACTTTCGTGCCCTCGTCACGGCGGCAGAGGAGCGCGGCATCCGCATCATCCTCGACGGCGTGTTCAGCCATACAGGCAGCAACAGCATCTATTTCAACCGCCAGCATCAGTACAGCTCGCTCGGCGCGTACCAGTCGAAGGAGTCGCCGTACTACTCGTGGTACCACTTCCGCAACTATCCGAACGAGTACGACTGCTGGTGGGACTTCGACACGCTGCCGAACGTCAACGAGACCGACCCTGCCTACATGGACTTCGTCATCACAGGCAAGGACAGCGTGCTTCATCACTGGATGAACGAGGGGATTGCGGGCTGGCGCCTCGACGTGATCGACGAGCTCCCGCCGACGTTCTCCAAGACGTTCTTTGCCGAGCTGAAGAAGCGCAACCCCGATGCCGTCATGATCGGTGAGGTCTGGGAGGACGCCTCGAACAAGGTCGCCTACGGGACGCCGCGCGAATACCTCTCTGGGAGCGAGATGGATTCGGCGATGAACTATCCGCTGCGCACAATGATGCTTGACTTCCTCACGGGCGCGGTCGATGGACGCCAGACAGCACGACGGCTCGCAAGCCAGATCGAGAACTATCCAAAGGAAAATCTCTATGCGATGATGAACCTCATCGGCAGCCATGACGTGCAGCGTGCAATCACGGTGCTTGCGGGTGTTCCTTACTACGAGGGCATGCCCGCCATCGAGCAGTCGCGCGTACGCATGACACCCGAACAGTTTGACCTCGGCTCGCGCCGCCTCCTCATGGCAACCCTCTGGCAGATGACCTATCCCGGCGTGCCGAGCGTCTACTATGGCGACGAAATCGGCATGGAGGGCTTCAAAGATCCGTTTAATCGCCGCCCCTACGACTGGGTGCATGGCAACAAGGAGATCCGCAGCTGGTTTGAGCGTTTTATCGCGATCCGCAACGAGAACGATGC
>CALALM010000163.1 GCA_937925565.1 uncultured Centipeda sp. | reverse complement strand
GGAGACGCGCCGTCCCCATCCGCTCGCACCCGATGCGCGCATCTCGGAGGGGGTGACGCGCGAGCGCGCGCGCCTTGCTCCCGTCCGCGCATGTGCGACACAGCTGATCGACACTTCGAAGCTGCGCAAGGCGGAACTGCGCGAAATCATACGAAAGCACTACGATACGCCGGGCAGGGATGCACATATGAACGTCAACATTCTCTCGTTTGGCTTCAAGTATGGCATCCCGCTCGACGCCGATCTGGTCTTTGACGTGCGCTTCCTGCCGAATCCGTTCTATGTGGATTCGCTGCGCAATAAGAGCGGCACTGTGCCGCAGGTCTCCTCCTACATCGAGTCATGGGACGTGACGCAGAAATTCGAGCAGCAGCTCGACGGTATGATTGACTTTCTCCTGCCGCAGTACGTGAAGGAGGGCAAGAGCCAGCTCGTCATTGCCATTGGATGCACGGGCGGCATGCACCGCAGCGTCTTCATCGCAAAGCATCTCTATGACCGCATCAGGGGCGACTATGCGGCGCGGCTCGAGCATCGTGACCTCATGAAGAATGAGGTGCATGAACACGTGAGCGAGGGCTGATCGATGCACTTCATCAAATGGCTCTATCCCGGCATGGGATTCAAGCGCTGGCTTCTCGTCTTTGCGATCGGGACGCTCTGTGTCGGTCTTGGCGTGGCACTTATCTTCAACTACAAATACATTGACAGCATCGAGGAGGCGATCTTCCGCTTCGTCTATACGTGGCAGGGCAGCTACAGCTACGGATTCACAGCGATTGCAGGCGTGATCATCCTCATGCTCGGCAGTGCGCTCATGCTCGTGGCGACACGGCACATCATCCGTTCGGTCATCACGGCGCTGATGCCCGAGGGCACGTCCGCGCGTCTGGTTGATCTGGTTTATGAAAAGACGCGCCTCAGCCGTGGTCCTGCGGTCACGGTGATCGGTGGAGGTCACGGGCTGTCCGTGCTCCTGCGCGGGATCAAGGAGCTGACGAGCAATGTGACGGCGATCGTGACGGTCGCGGACGATGGTGGCTCCTCGGGGCGTCTGCGCGAGGAGCTGGGCATCATCCCGCCCGGCGATCTGCGCAACTGCCTCGTGGCGCTTGCCGATACCGAGCCTCTCATGGAAAAACTCTTCCAGCACCGCTTTGAGGGAGAGAGCAATCTCGCGGGGCACAGCTTCGGCAATCTCTTCCTTGCGGCGATGGCGGAGGTCACGGGCGATATGGAGACGGCACTGCGCGAGTCCTCGAAGGTTCTCGCGGTCAAGGGGCGCGTGCTTCCCGCATCGAAGGAGTCCGTGCGCCTCGATGCGATCCTTGAGGACGGAACGGTTGTCGAGGGAGAGTCGCACATCCCGGAGGTGCCGGGGCGCATCCGTCGCGTGCGTCTCTATCCGCCGAATGTCACACCCGTGCCGTCCGCACTTGAGGCGATCCGCACGGCGGACGCGATCATCCTCGGTCCCGGCAGTCTCTATACGAGCATTATGCCGAATCTCCTCGTGAATGGTGTTGCAGAGGAACTCCGCAAAAGTCGTGCGCTCAAAATCTACATCTGCAATGTCATGACACAGCCCGGCGAGACGGACGGTTATACGGCCGCCATGCATGCAGAGGCAATCATCAAGCACGCCGGGCGTGGTGCGATTGACTTTATGCTCGTCAACAATGCACCGATCTCGGATGAACTGCGTGAAAAGTATGCAGCGGAGGGCATTGCCCCCGTCGTGGTGGACGAGGCGAAGATCAACGCACTTGGCATCGGCTTCGTCGCGGCGGATATCATCAATCAATCGGATGCCGTGCGGCATGACCCCGACAAGCTCAGCCGCAACGTCATGCGCATGATCTATGATCTTCGGGTGAGTTGAGATGCCTTCGTTTGCGTCGGATGTAAAGAATGCCCTCTCGCGCACGGATGCGGAGCGTGATTGCTGTCGGACGGCGGAACTCGCCGCACTCCTGCGCATGGGTGCGTCGATGGTGACGGATGGGGAGCACGGGCTCGGGCTGCGTTTCGAGGCGGCGAGTGCCGCCGTCGCACGTCGCGTGATCCGTCTTCTGCGCACGATGGACACGACGATCGAGACGTCAGTCGCGATGGAGCGCACGCCGCAGTTGCGCCGCCGCAAATACATCGTCAACATCGCGGCGGGCGAGGGCGTCACACCGCTCCTCACCCGTCTTGGATTTCTCATAGGTGGGGCGACCCTGCGTGCGGGCACGGATGTGCAGCTCCTGCGGCGGAAATGCTGCCGTGCGGCGTATCTGCGCGGCGCATTTCTCGGCGGCGGAAGCGTGAACCGCCCCGAGGCAAGCTGTCATCTTGAGATCGCGGCGAAGAGTCCGATGATGGGACGCGCGCTGCATACGCTCCTGCGCCGGCTGCACTTTCCTGTGGGACTGACCGATCGGCATGACACCTACGTCATCTATCTCAAGGAGAGCGATGCCATTATGGACTTCCTTGCGCTCATCGGTGCGGAGGAGGCTGCAGAGGAGATCGAGGTCGCGCGCAACCTCAAGGAGGTACGTGCACAGGTAAATCGTCTGGTCAATGTGGAGACAGCGAATTTGCAGCGCGCTGTGGATGCGGCAGCGGATCAGCTGGCGGCGATCGAGCGCCTTGCAGAGGCGGGGCGGCTCGCATCCCTCTCTGAGGACCTGCGTGAGACCGCAGAAATGCGGCGCGCCCATCCGGAGATCACAATGGCGGAGCTCGCGGCGCTCTGTCACATCAGTAAATCAGGTATGAGCCATCGTCTGCGGAAACTCCGCAGGGCGGCGGAGGAGGTAACGATTTGATCCGAAGAATTGCACGGCTGCTCTCGAAAGGGCTGCCGCTGCCCATGCTCCTGCTCATGGCATTTGTGGCATGGGTTCTGACCGCTGTGCCTCCGGAGGGATTTCCCATTCTTGAGTATCATATGGTGACGGAGAACCCGCGCCCCGACGCAAAACCCTACGTGGTGCCGCCCGAGGACTTTGCCGCGCAGCTCGATTATCTTGCGGCGGAGGGCTATACGACGATTACGCCGCAGGACTACGCGCGTGCGCGCAAGGGCAAGCAGCAGCTCCCGGACAAGCCAATCATCCTCACCTTTGACGACGGCTATGAGGACAATTGGCGCGTCGTCCTGCCCATGCTTGAGGAGCGCGGGATGAAGGCGGTGTTCTACATGGTGACAAACAGCATTGGGCAGCCCGGTTACCTGACGTGGGACAATCTCTTCGACATGGAGCGGCGCGGCATGGAGATCGGCAGCCATACGGCAAATCACCTGCCGCTCACGACGCTGTCGCCGGAGAAGCAGCGCGAGGAACTCCGCCTCTCGAAGCTGATGCTTGAGTGGAAGGGGATGAAGACCATCTACAGTTTTTCCTATCCGAACGGCGCCTATGATGACGGCATCGTTGCAATGCTTGCAGAAGAGGAGTATCTGACCGCAGTGACGGGGGAGGCGGGGCTGAACACGCTCGAGACGAACCCCTATCTCCTGCGCCGGGTCAATATCCCGCCGCCGCATTTCGGACGGATGGAGTTTCGACTGCGCCTTATGAAGGCGGATATCGCCGCACGGTTCGAGGTACGGCTGAATCAGCTGCCGGACGGTCTGCGTGATTGGATTGTAGGGCTGCGAAGGTCAATGCATGGATCTTTATGAGAATTATCGAAGGGAATGTTAAGAGAGAAAGTATGAATAAGGGATTGTTTCAAAAGATGGCGGTCCTGACGTTCGCCCTCGTCTGCACAGCGGGGCAGGCATATGCCGCGCAGCACGGCGAGAACCGTACGATTGTGCGCCGCATGACGGAGATCAAGAGTGATTTCCTG
>CALALM010000162.1 GCA_937925565.1 uncultured Centipeda sp. | reverse complement strand
CGGGGGAGAGGGGCTGCTGTGTACGGTCGATGTTCTCCCGAGAGGGGGCATTTGGGAGGTTCTGCGGCTGTGCATTGCTTACGGTTTCCCGTGAGGGCGCGAGCCCGAAGGGGGAGAGGGTGTTTTGTATCTGCGCCCTCTGCGTGTCCGTGATATCTGTCCGGTCAACGGGCACGGCGCTGCCGCCCGCATAGGTCTGAATGCCGATGGGGGATGGGTTGCTCTTTGCAATTTCGGGGGTCATGAAGCCGACGCCGCCGTACTTGCGTATTTTTCCTTTGTGGAGCCGGCTCCTTCGCTCCGTGTAACTGCTCTGCGCTGTTCCAAAGGTTACGGCCAACTCCTGCTGTTTCGCGGCATCTGCCCGGACGGTTCCGCGCGCGTGCAGGGTGCCTCCCGCGACGATATTGCTGTCCTCGTTCTCTACAGCACTGTTCAGGAGAATATTACCACCTGCCAGAATCCTGCCGGGGAGGGAGGAGGTGACGTGCTCCTTGGAGATGAGCGAATCGCTGCGGATGACGCTGAAACGGTTGATCTTCTGTCCTGCGGCAGTGCCGACTTTCTCGTTGTGTTCCGCAGCCTGCGCGTTGTATACGGTGATCTTGTCGTTGAGCTGTGCGAGAATGGTCCGGTATTCTGCGTCCCATGCGGCGCGTGCGGGATCGTCCGCTGCGGGGCGGTCTGTGGGCATGGAGGTGATGTCGAAGCGCTCAAAAATGGGGTCGTCGTACGCATAGGTTGGCATGAGGGTACCGATGAGATCCTCCGGAATGCGCTGCTGTCCTGCCGCCTCTTCCTCCGCCAAGATCTGTTCGAGGGGTCTGTACTCCGCGGGGTCAAGAATTTCCATCCGCGCGGCATGGCTGTGGTATGCGCCGTATCCGCTGTCAATCTCGCTGAACTCCACGGCGGGAAATGCCTTCCCCCGCTCGATATGCCCCTTCTCGTCAATACGCAGCTTTACGGGATTGTTCCTTGTTTCCGTGATGATGCGCTTTGTCGAAAAGGCGGCGTTCTCGTTTTTGGTCACGGGCGCCGTTATGGTGATGTTTCCCTGCGCCTCCATGCGTGCCCCGCGGTTCAGAAGCCCCTCTGCGGCGGAGAGTTCCATATCCCTGCCGGCGTAAAGGAGCGCGTTCCCCGTGTTCCGGATGGTGTCTGCCGTGAGGGAAAGATGTTCGCGTGCGGCGATGGTCCCGGAGGGGAGCGCGTCAAGTTCTGCCTTGATGGTATCTACGATCGTCTGCTGTGCATCGTATGCCGCTTCCGCTTCCTGTATCTTTTCCTTGTAGGCGTTTACTTCGCTCCATGTGGTGAATTTTGTCACGTCTGCAAGGTGGGCGTCTTCGAGAAGTACCGCTTTTTCCTTTAATACCGTAAGTTCCGCTGCAAGACGCGCCTCAAGAGCCGCGTTTTTTTCGTTTGTAATGCTCTTTGCATGAATCGAGAGCCGGTCGGCGTAGATTCCACCGGTCGCATTGTTTTTCAAATGCGCAGCCGTGATGTCGGCACACGCATCCGCCTGCAGGAGTCCCTGATTGGAGAGGTCTGCCGTAACGAGATGCAGGTTCTGTCCGTTGATTTCGCCCGGTTTTATTTGGGACAGATTTCCGCGGGCAGTCAGGCGGAGGGTTCCGTTCGCCTCGATTTTCTTTTGGTTGCGTACATCGCCCCCAACATCTGCCGTGAGGTTCCCGCCGGCATGGAGGTTGCCGAAGGAATCTGCTGCAGAGGTGTTGTCAAGATCGCCCCGAAGGGTAAGGGTCATATCTTTGCCGCTGAACAGATTTCCCGTGAGCGGCATTGTTTCCGCACGGACGGAGAGATTCTTTCCGCTCTGCAGGACGGATTTTTCGATGGAAAGGGCGTGTTCCGCCGTAACGGAAACGTCCCCATTCCCTGCGATGGTCGTGTTTTCTGTATGAATATTGTCTGCCGTAAGGGAGATGTCTTTTCCGCTGAGGAGGTTTGCATTGGTCTGGATGATTTCTTTTGCATCGAGTGTCAACGAACCGTCTGCATTCGCTGTGCCGGCAGGGGAGATTCCGCTCCCGAATGTCCCGCTGCCGGAAATGCGGTCTGCACGAAGCACGGCATTCGTGCCGCTGATGATTTTGCCGTCGTTACGGAGCGCACGGGCGGAAACCGTAACTCCCCGGCTACCGTAGACGGTACCGCTGTTTTCTGCATGTTCGGCACGAATGGATGCCGTTTCGTCCGTATAGAGGTTGCCGGAGGTCTTCAGGTTGCCGTTGACATCAAGGGAGACTGCCTGTGTGCCGGTGATCTGTCCCGCGAGGTTGACGCCAAGCCCCTTTTCCGTTCCGATGAGTACGATGCGGTTGGCATACATGCCGCCGATTGCCGAAAGGTCGAGGGCATAGGAGGGCGTGTTGCTGTCCGCAGGGATGGGCGAGATTTCTCCGTCCGTATAGCCGATGGTGTTCGCACCTGTGACAATCTTTGCGTGCTCCGCCCAGAGCCCCGCGTTGATCTCAATCGCCCGTGCGTAGAGCTCGGCGGTATCCATGCCTTTTGTGTCCAGACCGTTCCCGGTGATGCGGATGTTGCCGTCCTCCACGCGCAGTGCCGTGAGATTTCCCGCAGGATCCATCTCTGTGCGTCCGGTTGTGAGGGTGACTCTTGCCGTATTCAAAAAGCCGGCACCGTCCGCCAAAATCCCGTTCGGATTGGCGATGACGATGCCGGCCCTGTCTCCTGCGACCTCCAAAAATCCGTGCAGTTCGGACGGGTTTGTGCTTGTAACTTCGTTGACGATAATCTGTGCCGTGCCGTTCATCAGGTTCGGGTTTCCTTGAACGTAGCCCGCAAGCTCCGTATTTGAGAGATGATCGCTGTTGTTCAGGATCGCGCCGCGTTCGGGCACGTTAAAGAAGTCGTAGAGGTTCATGGAGACGCCGCCCGCAGAGGGCGCTGTGATCTGGACAAGCGGAACGCCGTTTGCCGCCTCAAGAACCTGCGGCTGTTGTCCGGTGGGGGCGGAGGTGTCCGGGAGGATCTCGGCAGCAAAGGTCAGTGAGGGCTGTACGGCAAAGATGCCGAGCGTGATCCAGCCGGTGATCTTTCGGGCGAGGTCTTTCTTTCTCATCTTCGACCTCCTCCTTGAAACGGTTATCCTTATATGAAAAACGTTAAAGCACGTTGATGATAGCATGAACCAATAGACTTTTACAAGGATAATGTTCCGACAAGGACAAAGAAGTAATCCTTTATTGGTTCGTATGATTTTGTATTTTACAACAATTACTGTGTTATTCTTTTGCTGCCCAACAAAGAGCCTGAATTTATTGACAGCGCACGGTGATTGAAATATAATATGGAGAACGGCTATTTATGCAGAGATATCATAAATTCCTATGGGGAGAATGGATGGGCTTATGAACTTTGATATGAATCTCGTCGTCAATTCGTTCCCGCTGCTGCTTGTCGGTGCGGGCGTTACGATACAGATCACGGTGCTGTCGACGGCGATCGGCTTTGTGATCGGTCTGATCGTGGGGGTGGCACGCATCTCGAATTTGCGCGTGTTGCGGATGCTTGCGGAGGTTTACGTGGAGTTCTTCCGCGGGACGCCGCTGCTTGTGCAGATCATCCTCTTTTACTTTGCCCTGCCGGTCATCACGGGGCAGCGCATCGATCCGTTCATCGCGGCGATCTCGGCGTGCGGTATCAACTCCGGTGCGTATGTGGCAGAGATTTTCCGCGCCGGGATCCAGTCGGTCGACGACGGGCAGATGGAGGCGGGGCGTTCGCTTGGCATGACATGGCTGCAGACGATGCGCTACATCATCGTGCCGCAGGCGTTCAAGCGCGTTATTCCGCCACTCGGCAACGAGTTTATCGCAATGCTCAAGGATTCGTCCCTCGTCTCGGTCATCGGTTTCGAGGAGCTGACGCGGCGCGGGCAGCTCATCATTGCAAAAACCTATGGCTCGTTTGAAATATGGATGAGTGTCGCTGTTATCTATCTCGTGATGACGCTGACGATTTCGCGCTTTGTCGCATATCTGGAACGGAGGTATCGCGTTCATGATTGAGATTAAGGGGCTGTGCAAGTCGTTTGGCGCAGATGAGGTCTTGAAGGGGATCGACCTTTCCATTGATGAGAAAGAAGTCGTTGTTATTATCGGACCCTCGGGCTCGGGCAAGAGCACGCTGCTGCGCTGCATGAACCACCTCGAAGAGCCGACGGCGGGCGAGGTGGTGGTCGACGGCATCACGCTTTCGAGCGAGGCAAATATCAATAAGGTGCGCGAAGAGGTCGGCATGGTGTTCCAGCGCTTCAACCTCTTTCCTCATATGACGGTGCTTGAGAACATCATGCTCGCACCGATCAAGGTGAAGCATGTCGCGCGTGACGAGGCAGAAAAGACGGCGCGTGAACTGCTCGCACGTGTGGGGCTTGCGGAAAAGGCGGATGCCTATCCGGACAACCTCTCGGGTGGTCAGCAGCAGCGTGTCGCGATTGCCCGTGCGCTTGCGATGCGTCCGAAGGTCATGCTCTTTGACGAGCCGACCTCGGCACTCGATCCTGAGATGGTCGGTGAGGTGCTCGATGTCATGCGTGCACTTGCCGATGAGGGCATGACGATGGTCATTGTCACGCATGAGATGGGCTTTGCCCGTGAGGTGGGCGACCGCCTGCTCTTCGTAGATGAGGGGCGCATCATCGAGTCGGGGGTGCCGCGCGAGGTGTTTGAGAACCCGAAGGAGGAGCGCACGCGCGGCTTCCTGTCGAAGGTGCTCTGATCCATGCGTGGAAATCTGATGCTGCTTGCGGCATCGTTCTTTTGGGGAACGACGTTTGTCGCTCAGATTCTTGGGATGGAGGGGCTTGGTCCCTATACCTATGCGGCGTTCCGCTTCGCTCTCGGCACGCTGTTTATGGGGGCGCTCTGGTTTCTTTATCGCAGAAAGCGCGCGAGCGAGCGGCGGGCGGGAACATACCGCTCGGGCTTTCTGCCCGGCATTCCCGTCGGGATCGCGATGTTCGTAGGCGTGACACTCCAACAGGTTGCGCTTCTCTATACGACGGCGGGCAAAACGGCATTCATTACAACGCTCTATATCGTGCTTGTGCCGCTTGCCGCCGTCCTGCTCGGACAGCGTGTACGTGCGGCGCAGTGGTGTGGTGCCGTACTCGCGTTCGTCGGGGTTTACTTTCTCTCCGCCTACGGGGAACTGACGATCAATACAGGCGATCTGCTTGTACTTATCTGCTCGTTTTTCTGGATGGCACAGATTCTCCTCATCGATCGCTATGCGAGCACGGTGGATGCGATCGAGCTCTGCCTGATGGAGATGATTGTCTGTATGATCGGCAACGCGACGCTGGCCGCTGTCTATGAGACGTTCCTGTGGAGCGATGTCGTCGGTGCGGCGATTCCCATCCTCTATGCAGGCATTCTCTCGTGCGGCGTCGCCTACACCTGTCAGATTCTCGG
>CALALM010000161.1 GCA_937925565.1 uncultured Centipeda sp. | reverse complement strand
GATCTTATGGGTGCGCTCGATCTTCAATACCTGCCGTTCCTCTTTGCATTCTTCCTGCCGGACTTTTTCTCGAGCTTCGGTACGGCGATCGGCATCGGCGGCAAGGCGGGCTTCCTCGACGAGAACGGCGATCTGCCGGGACTCGACAAGGTCTTTCACGTTGACTCGATCGCCGCGACGGTGGGCTCCTTCTTTACGATTCCCGTGCTCATCACCTATCTTGAGTCCGGTGCGGGCGTTGAGGCGGGCGGCCGAACGGGTCTGACGGCGTGCACGACGGCGGCCGCGTTCCTTCTCATCCTCGCGGTGACGCCGCTTGCGCTCATGATCCCGGCGGCGGCGACCGCGCCCGTCCTGATCTACGTCGGTGTCAGCATGATGGCGGGGATGCGGAATCTCGACTACACGGACATCGCCGAGTACATCCCCGCGTTCCTCTGCATCGCCTTTACCGCGTACACGTTCAACATCGCAAACGGCATCTCCGTCGCATTCATCGCGTTCGTCCTTATGAAGATCGCGGCGGGGCGCATGAATGAGCTGCACAAGGGGCACTATCTGCTCGCCCTCCTGCTCGCGTACTACTTCTACGCCATTGCGGGCGTAAAATAGGAGAGCGCTATGCACATCGACGTATTGCTGACGAATGGGCAGATCTACAACAGTTATCTCAAAAAATTCATCACGGGCAACCTCGCCGTCTGCGGCGATCGCTTCGCCTATGTCGGCATGGACGAACTGCCGCTCACACCGCAGCGCACGGTGGATCTCGCAGGGCAGTATGTCATCCCCGGGCTGATCGACTGTCATATGCACATTGAGAGTACGATGTGTGCGCCGCGTACATTTATGAAAGGCGCTGCGCGGAATGGTGTGACGACGCTCATCGCGGAGCCGCATGAGATCGCAAACGTGTTTGGTCTCGCGGGCATCCGCGCGCTGATGCAGAGTGCGCAGGACGGCCCCTGCGACGTTCGGATTGCGATTCCCTCGTCCGTGCCGTCGACGAATGACACGCTTGAGACGGCGGGCGCCGCGATCGAGAACGATGACGTCGAGGCGCTCATGCACATGGAGCAGGTCATCTGTCTCGGCGAGGTGATGAACTGCCGTGAGGTCATCGCGGACGCGCACGCCAAGACGAACCGTCTGATCCGGCAGATTCAGCACGGCCGTCCGGATTTCTCGATCGAGGGGCACTGTCCGCGCTTCGTCGGATGGGAGCTGGCGCAGCTTCTCTATCGCGGCATTCGCTCCGATCACACGGATCAGTCGTTGGAGGGACTCGCGCAGCGCGCGGCGAACGGCATGTTCATCCAGCTGCAGGAAAAGACGCTGAAGAAGGAGTTCCTCGACTACCTCATGGAGCACAATCTATCGGGGCGCTTCGCCCTCGTCACGGATGATACGATGCCGGACGCGTTCATGCAGTACGGTCAGCTCAACCACCTCGTCCGGCGCAGCATGGAGCTGGGACTTTCGCCCGAGGAGGCGATCTATGCCGCGACCTATGCACCTGCGCAACATATGGGGCTGCGGGACAAAGGAGCGATTGCTCCCGGCCGCATCGCCGACTTCGTCGTGCTCTCGGATCTGCGCGCGTTTGCGATCGAAAGCGTCTGGCGCGCGGGGCGGCAGGTCTTTGCGCGCGGCAGCGTATGGGAGGAACCGGAGCGCGACACATCGTTCCCCGCGCATTTCTACCGCAGCGTACATCTCGGACCGCGCTCGCCGGAGGACTTTGTCCTGCGTGCGCCGATCGCGGAGGGGACGGTGCTCTGCCGCATCCTCGAGGTGCAGGAGCATACGACCTTTGTCGCGGAGGGGC
>CALALM010000160.1 GCA_937925565.1 uncultured Centipeda sp. | reverse complement strand
ACTCACCGAAGTCTCATGGCCGACCATCGGCGGCTTCTTCAACCGCGACCACTCAACGGTCATTCACGCGCACAAGAAGATCCAGAACCTCACGGACAGCGACGCCGCAACGAAGGCACTCATCGAGTCGCTGATCATCCAGATCAAGGGGATCTGATGAACTGTTGATATCCCTGTGCATTTCACCCCTCATTTTATGTGGACGTTTTGTGGATAAAATTTCATCCACTCCTCATCTGTGTAAACTGTGGATAACTAAGGTATAACTTTACCTCATTTATCCACAACCCAACCCTTGATTTTTCTGGCATTGTTCTGCTTTTCCACAAATCCACAGCCACTACTACTACGACTACTAAATTTATATACTACACAGTACCCATAGAAAACGAAAACACGCCAAAGAAAAACGCCCATTGGAAAGGAAAAACCATGAACATCAGCCTCGCAAAGAGCGATCTCATCACCGCGCTGCAAATCGTCAGCAAGGGACTCTCCACCAAACCGCAGACCCCCATCCTCTCAGGCATCTACATGACAGCCAAAGAGGGACAGCTGGAACTCCAATCCACCAATTACGAACTCGGATTCATCGTCACAATCCCTGCAGAGATTCATACAACGGGAACATCAGTTCTTCCAGGAAAATACCTTACGGAATTTGCCCGCAAACTCCCCGCCGAGGAGATCTCCATCGACACGGAAAGCTCCGATGGTCTCGCCGTCATCAAGTCCGGTACGGCACGTTTCACACTGCGTACAATGGAAGTCGCAGACTTTCCGGTCCTACACCGTATGGAAGGAACACTACAATTTACCATCAAAGACCGTACACTTGCACGTCTCGTCAAGAAATCCGCATTCGCCTGTCTGCGTGAGGAGCAGCGTGACCGACGCCCCATCTTCACGGGCTGTCAGCTCGAAGTGGAGGGCAGAGAGGTCACATTCGCCGCAACGAACGTCCACCGCCTTGCGGTCAAGAGCGAGGTACTCGAAGAAGACGCGGGGCAAATCCGCGTCATCATCCCCGCACGCTTCCTTGAAGAAGTCACGCGCACGATCACGGGCGAGGTGCCGTCCGATATTCAGGTCACCTGCTCCTACAATCAGGTCAGCATGTCCTCGGGCAACATCTATATGACATCGCGTCTGATCGAGGGCGTATTCCCAGACTATCGCCGCGTCATTCCGACCGAGGAGAACATCAAGACGCGCGTGACCCTCGATGCAGCGACCTTTGCCTCTGCCGTCGAGCGCGCATCGCTCATTGCGCGTACGGATCAGTACAACATCGTGAAACTCGCCTTTGAACAGGGGCAGATGCGTATCTCGTCGAACAGCCCCGAGATCGGCGCGGCGGAGGAGACCATCCCTGCAGAGGTTACGGGCGATGATGCCGCGATCGCGTTCAACGCCTCCTATCTCATGGATGCGGTGAAATCGCTGGACAGCGATACCTTCATCCTCTCCCTGCAGGGGGTGAATGCACAGGGCATGAACCTCTCGCCCGTTACGATCCGCGAGAAAGTTGACCCGGACTATGTATACGTTGTAACGCCTGTGAGGACACATTGACAGATATCGAGATTCATACAGACACAATTCAGCTCGATCAGTTTCTGAAACTCGCTGGGGCGGTTCCGAGCGGCGGTATGGTGAAGGAACGGATCGCAGCCGGAGCGATTCTCCGCAACGGGACGGTCGAGACGGCACGCCGCCGCAAACTTTCGGTTGGCGATGTCATTACAATCGACGGCGAAGATACCTACCGTGTCATTCGTGCGTAATTATGCAGATTACATCACTTGTACTGCGTTCCTACCGCAACTATGAGGAGCTGAGCCTTGCCTTCGACGCGGGGGTGCAGATCTTTCTCGGGGCGAACGCACAGGGCAAGACCAATATCATCGAGGCACTTTACTATGCCGCATTCGGACGCTCCCATCGCACATCGAGCGATGCGGAGCTCATTCGGATGGGCGACATGGGCGCGCATATCGGGCTGAACTTTCTGCGGCATGACGTACCGGGAGCGCTTTCATTTACGTTCGCACGCGGAGCACGGCGCCGCATTGAACGCGGCGGGCAGCATCTCCGGCAGCGCGATCTCGTCGGCATCCTGCCGATGGTGCTCTTCTCCCCCGAGGATCTCTTTCTCGTGAAGGGGGCGCCCGCCCTCAGGCGCCGCTATCTGGACGCGGAGCTCTCGCAGGCAAGCCCCGCCTACTATGGGGAGCTGCTGCGCTATACGCACATTTTGCGCCAGCGGAACGCTCTTTTGAAGGACATCCGCGAGCACCTTGCGCCCGTTGACGCGCTCCTGCCGTGGGATGCGCAGCTTGCGCACAGTGCCGCGTATCTTGTGACACGCCGCATTGCGGCGACCGCGCAGCTGGGGGCACTCTCCGCGCGCGTGCAGGCGGTGCTCGCTGCGGGTGAGACGCTCACGATCTCCTATTGCATAGCGCACGCCCCCGAGGAGCTGACGGGCAGCAAAGACGGCATGACAGAACGTCTCGAACTGTGGTATAATGAGATGTTCAGGGAAGGACGTGCGCGCGACATTGCACGTGCGGCAACGGGGACGGGTCCCCATCTGGACGATCTCGTACTCACGGTTGACGGCATGGATCTCAGGAGCTACGGATCGCAGGGACAGCAGCGCACGGGCGCACTCGCCTTGAAGCTCGCCGAGCTCTTCTACCTGCGCGAGAACGTGGGCGAGGCGCCCATCCTCCTGCTCGACGATGTGATGAGCGAGCTGGATGCAGAGCGCCGCAGCGCCCTCCTCTCCCTGATCCGCAGCGAGGAGATTCAGACCTTTATCACCGCGACGGATGCGGCGTATTTCCCCGCCGAACGCATGGGGACGTATCGCTCTGTGGAGACAGGGAAGATACGGGAGATGTAGAAGGGAAAAACCTCCCCTGCCACAGCGGGGGAGGGGGACCGCGCAGCGGTGGTGGGGCGCTTCTATCGGCTCAGTGATGCTCTCGCAGATCCGTAGCCAACTGCTTGTGTAATGAGGCGTTCGCGTGGAGCACACGCGGCGAAGGAATGGAGGCGGATTTATGCGCACCACACTCGGTACGGCGAACGCGGGCGATGACGTGCGCGCCGCGATTCATCGCCTCGGTCCCAAGTTTGAGCGCGACTACATCGCACATACGACGCTCGCACACTGGGCAGACATCATGGGGGAGATGGTTGCGCGCCGCGTGCATGCCGTTGCCGTGCGGGACGGCAAACTCTTCCTCTATGCCCCTGATGCCACATGGAAGAATGAGATGCGCATGAGTGCCCCCGATACCATTCAGCGCGTCAACAACTACGCGGGCGGGCGGCTCGTGAAGGAGATCGTCTTTGCGCGTACGATGCGTCCTGTTCCGATGGACGCAGAGGAGGACGGCGATACGGAGACACCTTTCGCCTACGCCCGCGCCCTCGTTCGCACCGGACTCACCGATGCGGAGATCGCAGCGGGCGCGCAGCTCGCAGAATCCGTCAGCGATGAGAAACTTGCCGTCAAAATCCGCCGTGCCTATCAGACGACGCGCAAGGCAAAGCGCCTCAAAGAGCAGCGCGGTTTTCTGCCCTGCCCGACCTGCGGACGTATGGTCGATGGTGTCTGTCACGACTGCCGCCGCAGCGAGGAGCGCCGCGTGCGCCGCGAAGTGCGTGCCATCCTGCAACAAGAGCCGTGGGCAAAGCTCGCGGACGTCGTGCAACGCGTCCCCTCCTGCGACGCCCTCCTGCTCGGCAGTGAGCGCGCCGATCTCGTGCGCCGCATCGCGGGCGAGACCGACTATACCGCACAGGACAGCGAAAACGCCCGTATCCTCACCATGCTCCACCGCGGTCTGCCCCCGGAGGAGGTCACACCGAAGAAGATTCAGAGCACCTTTTGGGAGCTGCGGAACGAACTCATCACCACGCGCGAATTCTGGGAAGAGATGAAGAAACGTAAGGGCTCGAAGAAGAACTAACATCCTTTCGTACGAGGTACTGATCTATGAAAATCAGTGAACGGGATGCACATATCCTGCGAACCTATTGAAAGAAAACAATTACGAGATTATTTTTGTAGCGCCGATTCCGAGAAAATAACACCCCCAAGGAGGACATAATGGCAAAGAAGATCGACCTAAGTGCAAACGAACAGCAGGCGGAGGTACGCCCGATGACCGAGGCAGAGGCAAAGGAAGCCGCCGAAATGGCGGACATGCCCGACCTCTCGGGCATCGCCATCTCCGCCGAGGAGATGGGCGACGAGGTGACCGCCGTCGACGCCGACTATGGCGCGGGACAGATCCAAGTCCTCGAAGGACTGGAGGCGGTGCGCAAGCGTCCCGGTATGTACATTGGCTCGACATCGGAGCGCGGACTACATCACCTCGTCTATGAGGTCGTGGACAACTCCATCGACGAGGCGCTCGCGGGGTACTGCGACAACGTCGAGGTCGTCATCCATCGGGACAACAGCATCACCGTCACCGACAACGGGCGCGGCATCCCCGTCGACATGCACGAGAGCGGCATGCCCGCCGTCGAGGTCGTGCTGACCGTCCTCCATGCGGGCGGCAAATTCGGCGGCGACGGCTACAAAGTCTCGGGCGGACTGCACGGCGTCGGCGTCTCCGTCGTCAACGCACTTTCGTCCGAAATGGACGTCGAGGTGCGCCGCGACGGAAAAATCCACGCCATCTCCTTTGCGCGCGGCGTGACCGTGGAGAAGCTGCACGAGATCGGCACATCCGAGACCACGGGCACGCGCGTCCACTTCGTCCCCGACCCCGAGATCTTTACCGTCACCACGTACAGCTTTGAGACACTGAAACATCGTCTGCGCGAGCTTGCCTTCCTCAACCACGGCATCACGATTACACTCGTCGATGAGCGCGGCGAGGAGGAGCGGCGCGAGACCTTCCATTTCGACGGCGGCATCCGCTCCTTCGTTTCCCACCTCAACCGCAAGAAGGAGACGATCAACG
>CALALM010000159.1 GCA_937925565.1 uncultured Centipeda sp. | reverse complement strand
TCTCAAGCACGAGCGTGCGGAGGTTCATGCGTCCGCAGTAGAGCGCGGCGGTCAGCCCCGCCATGCCGGCGCCGATGATGACAATATCCTTTTGTATACGTTTCTTCGTCATGGATTCATCTCCTTTTTGACTTTTTGATTATGATAGCATATCTGTCAAGCCGAGGCTGTGATAAAGGACACAAAAATAGTCCACACTCCACTATGGACTATCTTTGCTGTGTATTATATTTTAGGAGAGCTTTGGAAATGTCCGAGGACATTCCCTAACGAAAGCCTGTATAAAATATAGCACATAAGAGAATGAAAATCAATAGATATTTGGGAAAAATTTTCAGCAAAATGTGGAGTGTGGAAAATTTTTCTTAGCGCTTCCTCAGAAACGGTAGGTGAGCCGCATGCTTGCGTAGTTGCCAAGCGTGAAGCGTTCGCTCCCGTACAGCGTGTCGCGTACATTGATCCCCTTTGCGTCGAAGGTGTAGAACAGCTCGACGAGAAGGTTCTGCACAGGCACATAGCCCGCGCCGACGCTGAAGCTGCGGATTCCGTCGAGGTAGCGGTCAGGGAGGTAGTTCGTGCCGTTGCCGCCGAAGAACGAGCCGTGCTCGAAATGCTTGTAGTCGGCAAAGACATTCCAGCTGCCCTTCACATCCATGTCACTCTTGCCGATGTCAAAGCGCATCGTCCAGAAATGCGGCGTGCCGCCGTCTGCATGTCCTTTGAGACTGAACTGATCGGTTCCCGATTTGTGTTCGTAGATCGTGTGACCGTTCATGTGCCGTGCGTAATCTGTGCGGTTCTGTCCGTAGTCGATCGAAACAGCGGCATTGCTGCCGATCTTCCAGCGTGCGCCGACACCGATGACGCTCGCAAGCTTGTCGAACGCATAGGAGTCGTTGCTTGCACCGTTGGCGTAGTCTGCGTGGAATGTTCGGTTGCCGGTTGAGCCGAGATACCAGAGGGAGAGACCGACATTGGGCGTGAGTGCGTGCTTCGCCTGCACAAAGAACGCTCTTTCGAGGGCAGGGATGCGGTCGCTTGAGAGAACGGTTCCCACCGCGCGGATCGGTGTGCCCGTGTATTTTGTGAGGGCGTCGCGGGGCAGGGCGCTTGCGTACTCCGTCCAGTACAGGCGCTTGCCGATTGCATTGAAATACGACGTGATGGACTTCGGGTAGTTATGTGTACCCGGGAGCGCATCGTCCGTTGTTTCGTCGACAAAGTTGTCGTTGAACAGCGCGTTATATACATCGTTCTCAGATGTGGTAAGCGTGATATTTGTCGCGCCGGCGCCGGCGTTCGCCTTGGCGATGTTTTCATACATCGTCATGACCTTCGCCTTATTTGCTGCCCACCACTTCTGCAGTGCCGCAGAGCCGTCTCCATCAAGGACACCCGGATAGTCCGCCATCGTCATGTAGAAGTTTTCCTTGTCTTCCGGATGGTCGAATCCCCAGACGAGCGTGTCAAAGGAGCCGATAGTTCCTGTCTGAAGCGTGTTGCTCGCATCGAGGTACTGATAGTTGACAGTAGCAGGGGCATTCATCTGCATACGTTCCGTCTCGTCCTGCTCGTTCTTTCGCAGCAGATCACTGCCGTATGCGGCGGTCGCGATGTCGTACATCCGCTTCACGATTGCCGCCTGCTCTGCAACGCTTGCACCGCGCTCCTTTGCCGCCGTCAGCTGCTGATAGAAGTTCATCTTGTCGTTCGCATCTGCAACGGGGGCAGGGGTATCAAATGTGCTTCCGAATGTGGAACGGTTCAGTCCGATGAATTCAGCGATGGTT
The DNA here is from genome assembly GCA_937925565.1 of uncultured Centipeda sp. Taxonomy (GTDB): domain Bacteria; phylum Bacillota; class Negativicutes; order Selenomonadales; family Selenomonadaceae; genus Centipeda. The sequence continues at coordinate 7,285 of CALALM010000159.1, read as the reverse complement.
GGCGGGCGATAGAAGACGGCGCGTGTCGCGTGAGTATAAGCGGAGTCTGTGATGCCCGTACTGTGCTTGAACGTACCATAGCCAAGGCGCACCTGCGTGCGGGCGTTTGTCCATGCGGCGCGGATCCCGTCGAAGTCCTTGCCGAAGTAGTAGCCCGTGATGCCCATGCGCTCCTGCAGACGCCCGAGGGAGATGTCAAACGCGCCATCATGATAGGTCACGTCCAGATTGTTGATGCGCAGGTTGTTCAGACCGCGAGACTGCGCAGTGGTAGTTCTTGTTTCGACGCCGTCCTTACCGGAGGCGGAGGCGAGCAAGGAGGCGTTCAGATGGTCGTTCAGACGTGCGTCTACACCGAGGCGCAGACGCTGCGCGAAGCCATGATCGTCGCTGTCCCGCATATTCCGCTCAGCAGAGCCGACCGAGGAATCGTCCGTCATCTTGATGGGCGGGCGGTTCGTGCCACCGTGTGCATCCCACTCCATTGCATAGTCGCCGAGGAAACGAACGCCCTGCGCTTTCTCTGTGTCAAAGATGGGGCTGAGGAATGCGTCGATCGAGTTCTTCGCATAGCTGCCGATGGACTGTGCGAAGAAGTCCGTTGCCGTTTCCGCATTGCGTGCTGCACGCGCCGCCTTTTCCTCCTCCGTGAGGGGTGCCTTCGGCTGTGTGTTGCTGTCGGGACCGAACTTGAGATTCACGCCGAGTCGGTAGACGCGCGCCTGCGTCGCACGGTCGTCGTCGCGGTGGTTGAAGATGTTGTCGACGCCGATGTACGCCATTGCATCCTCGCCGAACTTCTGCTGCAGCATGAGGTTCCATATGCCGAACGTCTTGCGCTGATAGCGCCGTGCGCCCGCCTGTGCATACTCGTTTTTGAAGATGTAGCCGCCATTCAGGTCGCTGTCCATCGTCATGTAGTTTGCGCCGCCCGTGACAGAGTTGCTGTCGAGCATGTGGATGTAGTAGTCGCCCCAGAGGGATGCGCGGAAGCCGCTGCGCGGATTCTCGTAGTCAACGCCGATGTCGACCTTGTGTTTCGGCTTGTCGAGGAGCTGGCGCGGCATGTTCGGATCACTCTTGTTGATCGCATGGAGATAGGTGTAACCAAACTTGCCCGACCAATGTTTGTCGAATCTCTGCTTGACCTCCATCTCAAGTCCCGTGATCTCGGCCTTGCCGATGTTTTTAAAGCTGTAGAGCATATCGGGCGGGTAGCCAAGCTTCTCCGCTGTCTTGAGATTCGGGTGGAAGTCGATGTTGTAGCCCGTGTAGTAGGTCGTCATGTAGTTGCGGATGGTGTTGCGGAAGAGGTTCAGCCGCATGGTGGTCTTCTTCGTTTCGCCCTCGATGCCAACGTCGAAGTTGACGGACTTTTCGGGCTTCAGGTTTGGATTACCTGTCCAGTACCAGCCGAGACGTGCGCGGTCCTGGTCGACGGGGCTGCCGCCGTACATCTCCCAGTTGTAGTAGAGTTCGCCCATGCCGGGTTCTGCATAGCCTGTGCCGAGATTTGTCTTGAAGCGCAGGTGAGGATTGCCCTTGATGATGTTGTGCGTCAGACCAAGATTCGCCGTCACATGCGTGCCGAAGAGGCTGCTGTGGTCGAGGCGCAGGACGGGAGAGAAGATCGTATCGTTATCCATCATCCATGTGTCGCCGACCACAAAATGATACTTGTTGATCGTCGCCTCGCCAACGATGACCTGATTCTTCAGAGAGTCCTGAATCTCACGGAAGAGCTTACCGTTCAGCGTATAGTTAAAGATCTTATTGGGATCGCTGTAATAGGAAAGCCCATCAAAGTCACGGTTCCACCCGATGAGATTGTCCGCATTCTCGGTGCCGACCTTGCTGTTGAACGCGTCATATCGTGCCCGTGCCCCATCGGCATCGATGGCGTCCAGGGTCGAGTAGAAGTTTTTCGCACCATTGTTGGAATACCGCAGATAGTCCTCGTAGGTGAACTCAGGTCGATACGAATTGGGATCGCCGCTGTTATAGCCATAGAGTTCGTTGTCCACATCCCAGCGCAGTCCGCGCTCTGCGTCAGGCAGCAGTTTATGTGCGTGGATAAAGGAGGCTACGTCCCCCTTTTTTAGCCCATAATCCTTTGCATCGCGTTGTACGACAAGGAGGCTTTTGTCGTAATCCCACGGGTCGATCTTGCGCAGATAAGTCTTCGGAGCACTCTTGAGACGGCTGCCAGAACCGTGTTCGCGAGCATAGCCCATGCCGTAGGTAAGAAGATGCTTGTCATTCAGCTGGGTATTGAACGTCGCATCAATATTGGTCTGCGCATGATCCACATTGTCGATGTAGTTCAGCATGTTCTTCCCCGTATAGGAAGAACGACCATAGTTGCTCGTCAGTGTGAGATCGTCCTCAAGGAGGCGCGTGTGGTTGATCTCGATGTTCCAGTCCGTGTCCTTGTTGCGTCCGTTCCAGCCGACGTTGTACGTATTGCGCCCCGACTTGCGGCTATAGTGCTGCTGTGGCTCCATTATGGAATCTGTGCGCTTGACGAAGCGGTTCAGATCCTCTGTATAGCGTTCCAGACGGAAGTTGAAGGTATTGTCCTTATTTGCCTCGTAGCTGCCAATCAATCCAAGATTCGATGCCTCACCGTAGTAGCGTAGGCTGTTGTCCTCGAAATCCGTCACGTAGCTGCCAAGACCGGTCACAATGCGCGCCTCGTCCGCATAGACGGGCATGATGTCGCGCTTGCTCCCGTAGATGCCGAGCTGTGCTTTGCCCATAGAACCAGAGTCGGCGCGCAGGAACATATTGCGGTAGGGGAACAGCTCGTCCTTCTCTGCCGTTCTTCCCTCTGCATTGAACTGAACCGAGGGCTGATCCCCTGCCTTCTTTGTGATGATGTTGACCACGCCGCCGATCGCGTCCGAGCCGTACTTTGCACTAGATGCACCCTGAATGATCTCGATGCGCTCGACATTCTCCGTGCCGAGGCGCATGACCTCGTCCGCTGCGCCGTAATACTTTGCAAAATCTCCCATGACAGGTTGCCCATCTACGAGAATCAGTGTATGACGTGCCTCCGCACCGCGAATCGAAACGCCGACGCGACCCATCGCATCCACCGTGCGCGAGACGCCCGTCTCGCTGAAGATGATGTCCTCGACGGACTTCGCCTGCTTCTTCTCGATGTCCTCCTTTGTGATGATCGTCTTCTGTTGGGACTCGTACTTTGCCTCTTCCTGTGCAGCATCCACCTCCACGTGAATGTCCGCAGTAGACACTTTGCCTCCTCCCTGTGTCCCATCATCTGCCCACCCCGTATAGGCGGGCAGGGTGAGTCCTGCCAAAATCGCGTAGGTGAGCATACGCAGCGAGCGCTTACGCTGTTTCCTCGTCATGAGATCCTCCTTAATACAATGACTGATGTGCTCCGATCCCTCGGAACAGCCTCCTGTTTCCATTCATACGTATCAGCTGAAGATTTTTGTGAATCATACAACTTTAAACATATAATGAAAATAATTATCGCATTGGCTTGCGTAAGGGTATTATAATGGCGAACGGGATTCATTACAAGTCTTTTTCATGAATAATTTAAAAAAATATTTTCTAGTGAATAAAAGTAAATGATGTTCATAATAAAAGAACTGCTGCATGAAGGATGTTCGATCTTCATGCAGCAGCTCTATGCTACGAGGGCTATGGGAGGATGATGCTGTCCATTTCCGTATATGGCTTGATGTCGATGACGGAGCTGCCGTCAAGGGCGTCGAGTCCCTTCACGCGGAGGATGTCTCCGTTGCGTTCGATGAGTTCGACGATGCAGAGGGAAAGGGGGTTCGGGCGACCGGGGGAGCGGCTCGCAAAGACTCCGTGAATCTCCTTGGACGCAGGCGGGAGTGTCTTCAGAATGTCGCGCTTCGCCAGATGTGCCCAGTAGAGAACGATCAGATACTTGTTTTGCTCGATGCGCAGGAGCCCGTCGGCGAATTCCGGATGAATCTCGACCGCCGAGACCTCCTCGCTCATGCATCCCTGCCGCGGAATATCCGTGAGATTTTTGTAGGCATTCCTGACAATGCCGATTTCTTGAAGCTGCATAATGTGTTCCTTTTCATTCAAGTGATTTCACCGTTTCCCCCTCAGGCGTCTCTGCAAGCAGCTGCATGAGGCGTGCGTAGAGTGCCTCGATGGGGAGGCTGCCGCCCGCGAGGGCGCCGAGCTGTGCCGCGCGGATGCCCACCTCGTAGTGCGAGAGGTCCGCACCGTCATAGATGCATTGTGTCGTGAGGACAATGGTGCAGGCACGTGTGCGGGCACGGTCGAGCGAGGGCAGAAAACTCTCCTCCGCATCGTCGCCGGGGACGCTGCCGAGACCGTAGCCTTCGAGGATGATGCCGCGATAGCCCGAGGCAATGTGTGCGTCGATTGTGATGGGCTTCATGCCGGGATAGAGGCGGATGACGGCGACGCGCTCATCGAGGGCGTCATGCAGACGAAAGGGCGCGGATGGCGCAGATGGGGCGGAGAGGTCAATCTCTGCGCGACCAATGCTGCGAAAAGCATCGTCTGCAAGGGAGTACATCTTCTTTGCCGCATTCCCGTGGATGAGCCGTTCCCCGAACGCGAGGCAGACGCCCGCGAAACCGCTGCGTGCAGCCTCATAGGCGAGGCGCAGATTTCCTTCCGCATCCGAACCGGTGAGACCAAGCGGACGTTGGGAGCCTGTGAGGACGACGGGGCGGTCGAGACCATCAAGCATATAGTAGAGGGCGGCGGCGGTGTATGCCATCGTGTCCGTGCCGTGGGTGACGATAAAGCCGTCGTAGTCCGTGCGTACATCGGCGACTCTGCGCGCGACCGTCTGCCAGTGTGTGGGGGCAATGTTCGTAGAATCAATCGAGAGGAGGTCCATGACCTCGATCACGCCGCCTTTTGCGCCAATTGCCGCGCGCATGTCCCCGGCACTGAGGGTGGGACGCAGTCCGTGCTCTGTCTCGCGTGAGGCGATGGTGCCGCCCGTCGCGAGGAGGAGAATTTTCTTCATGAGGAAATTCCTTTCTTTTCGCGTCTGCGTGCCGCGAGGTCGATCCAGATATGGTGCAGGGTCATGATGGGGCGATGAAGGAGCATGCGCGGTCCGCTGTAACGCATGACTTCGCGGATGCGTGCGCGCATATCGCTTGCGTAGCAGTGGACGGGGCAGGCGGAGCAGAAGGACTTCACGTCCATGCGCGGGCAGCGGACGATGCGCGTGCGTGCATAGTTGAGGAGGCTGCGGCAGTCAGGACAGAGCGCGGGTGTGTCATCCTGTTCATCGGTACGATTCGCGTGCCCTTGCCCGTGGCAGTAGAGAGCGATCATCTCCATCATGACATCGATCTCCATCGTGCGTTTCTTTTCGGTGTCCATGCACGTACTCCTTTCGTTTTTTGAAAATTATACTATGTCTATGTGAGAAATATTTCTCGCAAGTGTGAGATTTGTTTTTGCGCATCATACGCATAAAAACGGTCGCATGCGTCCAGCGCGTGCGACCGTTTGGTGCATTCGTTACAGAATTTCCAGGGTATCACCTGTCATGATGCGTGGAAAATTTGCACCGATGAGATGGATCTCGCCGGGCTGCGCCTCTGTGCCCGTGTCCTCGCTCTCAAAATGGAGAGTGACATGCCCGTGTGCGCGCAGGTTGGCATTCGCGTCCGAACCGACACGCGCGACCTTATAGCTGTGTTCGGCAATGACGACGGTATCGCCCGCCTTGACATCTTCGCGGAGTGTGTCCTTTGTGTGGGAGACAACCATATTCTCGTAGGAGTAGGGTACGTCCTTGTCAAAGATGATAAGGTTGCCGCGTGTCCGGAGCAGCTGCAGTGCAAAATCCCCAATGGCGGTGAATGTGACGTAGTACTTCATAAAATCCTCCCCTTTTTGATTTAATCTTATGTTTATTTTACTCTATTACAAAAAAGATGGCAAGAGGATTATTTTTGAGGAGGCATAGAGGAGGCGTGCCTGCGTTCCTCCTGTTCCCGACGGAACTTTTCGAGGAGGTCGAGCTTGTGCTCCATCTTGCCGACGAACTCGCGTGCGGCGGCGCGATCCTCCTCATTCGGATGGTTGGCGGCGCGCCCCCAACGCTCCTGCGCCTCGGGGCTGTTGTGCGTGTCGTCGGGGGCGGATTTTTTGCGGCGCGCGATGAGGGCGGGGGCGAGCTTTCCCTGTGCGGAGAAGGTGCCGAGGATTTCGCAGTGCGCACCGAGAAGGTAGGCGGCGCGTGCGAACGAGGTGACGGCGTGCTCGGAGCCGACATCTGCGCCGTGCGTCTGGAAGAGGACCACACACGCATTTGTCACCTTTGGAAGAAATGCCTTCATAAGATCGTCGGGACCGCCGCGCCGCAGCCAGTAGCCGAGTGCGACGACCTCATACGCGGATAGATCCGCCGGCGCGTCCTGCACGCGGAAGATGTCGCCGCCCGATGCCCCCGCGATTTCCTCGGCGATTACCTTTGTGTTGCCTGTGGTAGATGAATAGATCACAGCCCATTTCCTCATATTATGAATACTCCTTTACTTTTTCATCTCGTTTGTTACAATACATTACATCATATTTTCTAAGGGGATGCAAGGATGTTGGTCACAGGAGAAGACAGCACCGTAGAGAATGCAAAAGGACAGACTGGCAGGGGGAATCCGGCATGAAACAGAAAATACGGCACGCAACGGCACTGCTCTCGACGGGGCACGCGATGGTGGACTTCTATGGAAACTTTCTGCCCATCCTGTTGCCGCTGCTCATGATAAAGTTCGGACTGTCGCTGACAATGTGCGGCGTGCTCGTCATGGTCGCGTCGGTGACGACGAATATGCTGCAGCCCTTCTTCGGCTATCTCATGGACAAGTGGAACTTCAGCTCCGTGCTGCCGTACATTGTGCCTGCCGCCGCTGTTCCGATCTGCATGGTCGGCTTTGCAGGTCATCCGGCGGTGCTCTTTCTGCTCGTCGCGGTAACGGGGACGGCGGTCGCGGCGTATCATCCGCTCTCGTCGATGCTCGTCGGGCGGACGGCAGCACGGGGGCGCGGCAACGGCATGATGAGCTATTTCATCGCAGGAGGAAATGCGGGCATGGCGTTTGTGCCGCTTGTGCTCGTAGCGTTTCTTGAAAAGCTGTCACTGAGTGCGCTGCCCCTCCTCATCCTGCCCGCCGCACTCATGGGTGCACTCTTTGTGCGGTCGGGGCTGTGCTCCGTCTCATCTCTGCCGGAGCGCACGACGGTAGTGCGCCCGAAGCTCGCACGCGTT
>CALALM010000158.1 GCA_937925565.1 uncultured Centipeda sp. | reverse complement strand
TTGTGAAGCTGAGCAAGCGCACGGGTGAGACGGTCACCCTGCGCGAGCTGATGGAGGAGGTCGGCGTCGACGCAGCGCGCTATTTCTTCCTGATGCGTTCACCGGACAGTCAGCTCGACTTTGACCTCGACCTGGCGACGAAGAAGTCCAACGAAAATCCCGTCTACTATATCCAGTATGCACATGCGCGTATTTCGAGCATCTTCCGTCAGGCGGATGAGGCGGGCATTGTCGTACGGGACGGCGCGGAACTCGAACTTCTGACGGATGAGACGGAGATTGCGCTCATCAAGAAGATCGCCTCCTATCCCGAAGAGATCGCGCGTGCAGCGGCAGATTTTGCCCCGCAGCGTATCGCGCGTTACAGCCATGAGCTGGCGGGCGCATTCCACTCGTTTTACAATAAATGCCGCATCGTCGGACAGGAACCGTCGCTTGCCGCCGCCCGTCTTGCTCTTGTGTTGGCGACGGGGCGTGTGATTCGTCACAGCCTCGGCGTGCTTGGGGTATCGGCACCGGAGAAGATGTAAGTATTCGTCTGAAAGGAGCGCAGCTATGGATTTTGAACATATGTCAGAAGTGGACGCCGCCTATCACATCCTCACGCAGAGGGGGGAGCCGTTGCATTACAAGGATCTCATCCTCGAGGTCATCGAGAATACGCACAAGCCCGTGCAGTCGCTCGCAATGGCAATCTCCGAGATCTATACGATGATGAATATGGACAGTCGTTTCCACTATGAGGGCGAAAGCAAATGGGGGCTGACTGAGTGGGTGCCGCCCGAGGTCAAACGCTCCTCATCCCGTTCGTCGGGGACGGCTGCAAAGACTGCCATCACGAAGGAAGCGGCGCGTAAGAAGAAACTGGAGAGCATTCAGAACTGATTCAGGTCTGGCGGAGGAACGGCATGGCAAAGTATATTTTCGTCACGGGCGGCGTTGTGTCATCGCTCGGCAAGGGCATCACAGCAGCATCGCTCGGTCGTCTGCTCAAGAATCGCGGGCTGAAGGTTACGATTCAGAAATTTGACCCCTACATCAACATCGACCCGGGGACGATGAGTCCTTATCAGCATGGCGAGGTGTTTGTCACCGACGACGGTGCGGAGACGGATCTCGATCTCGGGCACTATGAGCGCTTCATTGACATCAACCTTACAAAGCGTTCAAACATTACGAGCGGAAAAGTCTATTGGTCGGTCATTAACAAAGAGCGTCACGGCGACTACCTTGGTTCGACGGTGCAGGTGATCCCGCATGTCACGAATGAGATCAAACAGCGTGTCTACGATGTGGCAAAGGCGGACGGTGCCGATGTCGTCATCACGGAGATCGGCGGCACGGTCGGTGATATCGAGAGCCTGCCCTTCCTCGAGGCAATCCGTCAGGTCAAGAAGGAAGTTGGGAAGAACGATGTGCTCTATATCCATGTGACGCTGCTTCCCTATATCGGAGCGGCGGGTGAGCTCAAGACGAAGCCGACGCAGCACAGCGTCAAGGAACTGCGTGCGATCGGCATTCAGCCGGACATTCTCGTCTGTCGGACGGAGCAGCCGATTCCACGCGATATGAAGGAGAAGATTGCGCTCTTCTGCGATGTGGATGCGGATGCGGTCATCGAGAACCGCACGGCATCGACGATCTACGAGGTTCCGCTCATGATGCAGCAGGAGGGGCTGGATCGCATTGTGCTTGAGAAGATGGCGATGAACTTTGACCCGTCCAATATGGAGGCGTGGGAGAAGATGGTCTTTAAGATCAATCATCCCGCGAAGAAGGTGAAGATCGCCGTCGTCGGGAAATACGTCGCTCTGCCGGACGCCTATATGTCCGTGACGGAGGCGCTCCATCACGGCGGCATAGAGCATGATGCACAGGTGAAGATCACATGGATCAATGCGGAGGAACTTGAGGATCCGAATGCCGATCTCGATGAGCTCTTCGCCGGCTGCAAGGGCATTCTCGTGCCCGGTGGTTTCGGTGATCGTGGCGTCGAGGGGAAGATCCGCGCGATCCAATATGCACGCGAGAATGCGATCCCGTTCCTCGGGCTCTGCCTCGGTATGCAGTGCGCCGTCATCGAGTTTGCACGCCATGTTGCGGGCCTTACAAACGCACACAGTACGGAGTTTGTGGCAGAGACACCGCATCCTGTTATTGCCCTGATGGAGGATCAGCAGGATGTGGAGGAAAAGGGCGGAACCATGCGCCTTGGTGCCTATCCCTGTATCCTTGCGGACGGCTCCCGCTCGCGAGAAGAATACGGTGAGCCGGAAATTAGTGAACGGCATCGTCACCGCTTTGAGTTCAACAATACCTTCCGTGCCAGGCTCGAGGAGAAAGGGCTCGTCATTGCGGGGACAAGCCCGGACAATCGGCTAGTGGAGGTTGTGGAGATTGCGGAGCATCCGTGGTTCGTCGCCTCGCAGTTCCACCCGGAGCTCAAGTCACGACCGAATCATCCGCATCCGCTCTTTGCGGGGTTTGTACGCGCAGCATTGAACGCTGTTCCCAAATGAATACATTATTTTCCGTTCTGCGTGCGGATGGTTCCGTACGCCGGCTGGCAGATGTTCTGGCGTCTGCACCGCAGCAGACACTTGCGCACGGGTTTGCCGGCTCCCTCAAGCACGCTGCTGTTGCCGCTGCCTATGACGATGCACCACGTCCTCTTGCGATCGTAACGAGTGGACGCGAGGCGTTGCGCGCGTGGCAGGAAGATCTGACCTCCATTCTCCCGGAGGCGGATGTCTATGAGTTGCCGGAACTGGACCACATTGATTTTGCGGCACCCGGTGCTGCCAAAAGCCTCGAGCGGTCGGCACAGCGCATGAACATCCTCGCTCGTCTCCTGCGGCATGAACCGATCATTGTGCTTGCGGACATCGGAGCCGCAGCACAGAAGGGGCTGAGCACGGCGGAGTTCTCGCGTGCGGCACTGTCCCTGCGACTGGGGGAAAGTCTTCCGCGTGAGACTCTGCTCGAGCGTCTCTCGGTGCTCGGCTATGAACATGTGAGTGAGGTGGAACACGCAGGGCAGTTCAGTGTGCGCGGCGGCATTGTCGACCTCTTTCCGATCAATGCGCTCTCACCCATCCGTGTGGAATTCTTCGACGCGGAGATTGACTCCATGCGTGAGTACGATCCTCTGACGAAACGTTCCATCAAAAATATTGGCACGGCTTCCGTCATGCCGCTGCGTGCAGCGGATGATGAAGGGGAGGCGTGCTTTTTGACGTATCTTGGTGCGGAGGGCGTGACCGTTTTCGATGAACCGTCACGCCTGATAAAGGCGCTGCATGATGCCGTTCAGGAGGATGAAGTGCGTGTTGCGCGCAGCTTCTCGTGGGAGGATATGGTTGCGGCAGGGGCGGCAGGACATGAGGTCTTTGCGTCCCTTATGAGCCGCTCGTTCCCCGCCTGTGCGCCCGCAGCACTCATCGGTTTTCAGATGGTGCCTATGACAGCGTTTCAGCGGCAGTTCACACTCCTAGAAAGCGAACTGCGCCGTTATCTTGCAGGTGGGACGCAGGTGCTTGTGCTCGCGGGCGGAGGCGAGCGGGCAAATGTCGTTCGGGATATGCTCACGGGGTGGAAGATTCCCGCCGCCCTTCCCCGCAGGGAGGGCGATGCGGCAGATGGGACGGTTCTGGTTACATCAGGAGCGTTGCGTGCGGGCTTCGAACTGGGCGGGACGCGAATTGCCGTACTCACGGAGCAGGATATTTTCGGCCGTCACAAGGCGAAGCTGCGGCGAACGACTTCGGCAGGTGAACGGATTCGGCATTTTCGCGAGATTGCGCCCGGCGATTACGTTGTCCATGCGGCACATGGCATCGGGAAATACCTCGGTGTGGAGACGCTCGAGATCGCTGGCGTGCACCGCGACTATCTGAGGATTCTGTACGGTGGGGATGACAAGCTCTTTGTGCCGACCGATCAGGTCGGGCTCCTGCAAAAGTATATCGGCTCGGAGGGGGCTGCCCCGCGTCTGCATCGTATGGGGTCGGCAGACTGGGCGCGGGCGCGCGCAAAGGCACAGAAATCCGTGGAGGACATCGCCGATCACCTGCTTGAGATCTACGCGCAGCGTCAGCTTGCCAAAGGTCACGCCTTTACACCGGACGATGCGATGCAGCATGAGTTTGAGGAGGCATTTCCCTACGAGGAGACGGAGGATCAGCTGCGTGCCATTGCGGAGATCAAGCGCGATATGGAGAGCGGGAAGCCGATGGATCGTCTGCTCTGCGGCGATGTCGGCTTCGGCAAGACGGAGGTCGCTGTGCGTGCCGCGTTCAAGGCGGCGATGGACGGTTTTCAGGTTGCCGTGCTCGTACCGACGACGGTTCTGGCGCAGCAGCACTATCAGACCTTTGTCGCCCGCTTTGCCGACTTTGCACCGAAGGTGGATGTGGTCTGCCGCTTTCGCTCTGTGCGTGAACAGGCGGCGACGCTGCATGAGGTCGAGTGCGGTCGCGTGGACATCCTCATCGGCACCCATGCGATCCTCAATCGGAGGCGCGTGCGCTTCCGGAATCTCGGTCTTCTTATCGTGGATGAGGAGCAGCGTTTCGGCGTCACGCAGAAGGAGAGGATCAAGGAGTTCGCGGCGGGCGTTGACGTGCTGACACTCTCGGCTACGCCCATCCCGCGTACACTGCATATGTCGCTTGCAGGGGCGCGCGACATGAGCATCATCGAAACGCCGCCTGCCGATCGTCTGCCCGTACAGTCCTACGTTGTGGAGAGCAGCGATGGCATGATGCGCGGCGCAATCGAGCGCGAACTTGCGCGCGGCGGGCAGATCTACTTTATCTACAACCGTGTGGAGAGCATCGACCGTATGCGCGAGCATCTGCTGCAGCTTGTCCCGCACGCACGCATTGCCTCGGCGCATGGACAAATGAACGAGGATATCCTCGAGCAGGTTATGATGGATTTCTACGAGGGGCATTATGACATCCTGCTTGCGACCAGCATCATTGAGAACGGCATTGACGTTGCCAATGCGAATACGATCATCATCTACGACGCGGATCGTTTCGGTCTTTCGCAGCTCTATCAGATGCGTGGGCGCGTGGGGCGTTCGGCAAAGATGGCGTTCGCCTACTTTACCTATCGGCGCGACAAGGTGCTCAGCGAAACGGCGGAGAAGCGCCTGCAGGCAATGAAGGAGTTCGCACAGCTCGGATCAGGGTTCAAGATCGCCATGCGCGATCTCGAGATTCGTGGGGCGGGGAGTCTTCTCGGCGCACAGCAGCATGGGCATATTGCGGGTGTCGGCTTTGAGATGTATGTCAAATTGCTCGAGGAAGCCGTCGCAAGAAAGCGCGGAGAGGCACCGGCACCACCGCCCGTAGAGACGGTCATTGATCTCCCTGTGGAGGCATATCTTGACGGTGGGTACATCGACGATGCAATGCACAAGATCGAGATCTATCAAAAGATCGCCGCTGTGCGCACGAATGAGGAGCTGGATGCGCTGCTCGACGAGCTGATCGACCGCTTTGGCGAACCGACAAAGCCCGTGCTTGCGCTGCTCGACATCGCACGCATCAAGAACCATGCGCGCTCTTTCGGCGCGCGCAGCATCGCGGCAAAGGGGGAGGCACTCGATATCGCTCTGTCCGAGGGGGCGAAGCTCCCGCTTCCGGCGCTTATGCGTCTGGATCGCGCATTCGGGCGGAGGATCGGACCTCTGCCGGAGGGGGACGGCTATCGTATCCTCCTTCAGTCGAAGGAGCGGAAGGATATATTGGATACGGCGTTGGAAGTGGTACAGATGGTAAGTGGAGAATGAGACATGGCATATCAATTGACTGTAGCAGGGCTCGGTCCCGGCGATGCGGGGCTGATGACGCGCGAAACGTGGACGCGGATCAAGGACGCGCAACATATCCTCCTGCGTACGCGTATTCACCCGACGGTGGAGGTACTGGATGCGGTCGGGATTACGTACGAAACCTACGATGATTTTTATGAGGACGCTGAGGATTTTGAAGAACTCTATGAAGCAATTACGGATGATTTGATGGAACGCGTGCAGGCAAACGATGTGCTCTATCTCGTTCCGGGCAGTCCGTTTGTCGCTGAGCGCACGGTACAGCTCCTGCGCACGCGGACGATGGAGAAGGGGCAGCCCATCGAGATCCTGCCTGCGATGAGTTTTTTGGATCCGCTCTTTGCGGCACTTGGCGTCGATCCCGTGCACGGGCTTTCGATCATAGACGCGATGAATGAGGACGCCGTTGCCGCGCCCCCGGCTCAGGATCTCATCATCACGCAGCTTTATTCGCGCGAGCTTGCATCCGATCTCAAGATCCTCCTGATGGAGCATTTCCCCGATACGCAGGAGGTCATCTATCTGCATCATCTGGCACTTCCCGATCAGAGGGTGCAGAGGATCCCTCTTTTTGAACTTGACTGGCAGGATGATATCGATCATTTGACCACAATTTTCATCCCATATACTCCCGTTTTTTGGGAAAATAACTAAAAAAGCCGTGTTTTTAGGGAAAAAAGGCGTTTTTTTTGTTTTTCCCCTTGATTTTTCTAGGTAATTCTGTTAAATTCTCTCATGACAGCGCGACCCTCTGTGGTCGCCGAAGAAATGGATCTTATCTTAAAGGAGGATGCTACTTTGAACAAGCAGGAATTGGTCGCAAACGTAGCAGAGCAGGCAAGTCTGACAAAGAAGGATGCAGAAAAGGCGGTCAATGCCGTTTTTGAGGCAATTAAGAGCGCACTTTCCGAGGGTGACAGAATTCAACTGATCGGTTTCGGCACCTTCGAGGTGAAGGATCGTAAGGCACGCAAGGGACGCAATCCACAGTCGGGCGAGGAGATCGATATTCCGGCTTCGAAGACGCCCGTGTTCAAGGCTGGCAAAGCTCTGAAGGATTCTGTGAACTGAGGTCAAGGGTTCTCTTGAACATGAGACCGGGCTTCCGATGGGGGAGTCCGGTTTTTTTGTTCATGTCATGGAATGAAGTATGGAAAAGACAATTTTCGCTGTCGATGCCTTTGCCGGGAAAACGGCATTGATTTCGGGCGGAACTTCGGGAATCGGGCGCGCTGCTGCAGAACTTTTTTTTATGTGTGGAGCACGTGTCGTCCTCGTAGGACGTGATGAGGCGCGTGGACAGGCTGCTCTTGCCGCACTCTCGGCGGGAGAGCATGCGCTCTTTTTTGCCGCAGATGTATCCGTTTGTGCGGATTGCAGGCGTGTCGTGGAGGAGACGACGCACGCGTTCGGCGGGATCGATATCCTTGTGAATTCCGCAGGAATCTACGCAGAGGGTGCACTGGATGATCTGACGGAGGCCGCACTGGATGAACTGCTTGCAACGAATGTCAAGGGGACATTTTATCTGACGCAGACAGCACTGCCATATCTGAGGCGTGTACGCGGAAATATCGTGAGTGTTGCCTCGGATGCAGGTCTGCACGGAAATTATTTCTGTGCGGCATATGCGGCAACAAAGGGCGCGATCATCGCATTTTCGCGATCGCTTGCGCTTGAACTGGCTCATGATGGCGTACGTGTGAACGTTGTTGCTCCTGCCGATGTTCTGACACCGCTCACGGAGCGGCAACTCTCTTTGCATCTGTCGCGTGAGGATCAACTGCACGAGATGGCTGACCTCTATCCGCTGGGGCGGCTCGGCACGGCGGAGGAGGTCGCGCATGTGATCGCTTTTCTCGCCTCCCCTGCGGCGTCATGGGTGACGGGAAGCATCTATACGGTGGACGGTGGTCTCATGGCATAGGATAAAAGTCTTTTGTTCTACGCTGAAAATTGTGATAGAATAATCATGACTATGTGAGGAGGTGGAGCATGGAGCGTGCCCGTATTCTCATTTTGACGGCATCCATCGGTTCCGGGCATATGCGGGCGGCAGAGGCAATCCGTGCAGCGCTCGCGGCGCACCCGAAGGCAGGTGCCATACAGGTCGATGTTGTTGATTTTATGGCACGCGAAGTTTCCACCATCCACTATCTGATGAAACGCATCTATCTCACGATGTTACGCTTTGTCCCCGATCTCTACGATGTGTTCTTTCGCATTGCGGGAAAGAATACGAGCGGCGGCATTGTTCGAAATGCGTTCGCACAGGTGATGGTGCGGACGATGGGGCGAATCATACGGGCGTACGAGCCGGATCTCGTCATTGCAACACATCCATTTCCTGAGGGCGCGGCGTCGCTTTGGCGTGCACGACACGGAGGGAACTATGCACTCGCGGTCCTCTTGACGGATTATGCTGTGCATGCAATCTGGCTCGTACGTGGCGTGGATATGTACTTTGTCGCAACGGGCGTGATGGCGGACGAGATGGCAGAGCGTGGATTTTTGACATCCGTAGTGCGGGTGACAGGCATACCGATTGCGCGGGCAGACTATTTGTTGTCACGGCAGGAAGCGCAGAAGAAGGTGGGGCTTTCGGAGAATCTGCCGACACTCCTTCTCATGGGGGGGGGGCTGGGGCTTGGAGGAATAGATCTTACGCTTACAGCGCTTGAAATGGTGGATCGGCGTCTTGCGATCCTCGTTGTTGCGGGGCACAATGCTGTGCTTGAAGCACATGCACGCGATATCGCACGCACGTCGCGTCATGATATCCATGTCTTTGCCTATACGGATGATGTGGCAGTGCTCATGCGGGCGGCGGATCTCCTCATCACGAAGCCGGGGGGGCTGACGATCAGTGAGGCGTTTGCGGCGGGACTGCCTCTCCTGCTACACGATCCGATTCCGGGACCTGAGACGGAGAATGCTGTCTATGCGACGCGGCGCGGCGCGGCTGTGTGGCTCCACCCGGGGGAACGTATGGCTGTCGCGGTGGAGGAGATCCTTGCGCACCGCATTCCGGAGATGCGCAGAGCGGCACGTCGATGCGCGCGCGAGGAGGCGGCGCAGGATGTTGCGGCGGATTTGATTGCACTGATGACAAGGAAGAGAGGTATGTATGGCACAGAGCAGAACATCTAGAAGGCCGCGCTGGTTTGTCATCACGGTGCTGCTTATTCTGGGCTATTTTGGCGCAATGATCGTATCACAGGGACTGTACCTTTCCCATG
>CALALM010000157.1 GCA_937925565.1 uncultured Centipeda sp. | reverse complement strand
CCCAGGATCGATTACCTGAGAACAATTGATGCACCCGTCCGATTCCTTTCTATAGAACCCTTGCTAGAAGACCTAGGTGATATAAACCTTAAGGAGATCCATTGGGTTATCGTTGGTGGTGAATCCGGCCCCAATGCTAGGCCTATGAAAAATGAATGGGTAATAAACATCAAAAGACAGTGTGAAGAACAGGAATGTCTGTTCTTCTTCAAACAGTGGGGCGGATGGGGTGCGGACGGCGTAAGGCGATCCAAAAAGAATAACGGGCGCCTGCTTGAAGGGGTAGAATACAATGATATGCCGGAGATTGCGGTATGAGTGAAAAATATTCATGGATGAATGATGAAATTCCGCTCATTGAACCTCATAGTATTGTTAAACATGAGGTTATTAAAAGATACATCAATCAATACATTAATACTATCTGCAAGAATCCACGTGTACAGCAAATGAAACTGGTCGTAGTTGACGGTTTCTGTGGTGGAGGAATCTATAAGGATCAAAACAACAAGGAGGTTTTGGGCTCCCCTTTTGTAATTATCACGGCCATAGAGGAGGCATTACAGCAAATCAACGAAAAGCGCCAGCTTCCGCTGGAATTACTACTGACTTTTTATTTTATAGACAAGAGTAAAGCTGCCATTGCCTGTCTCAAGAAACAGACCAGGGAAAGATACTCTGATCTTTATCCCCATATAAATTTTGTTGCGGATAAGTTTATAAATGTCTATAAAAAAGTTATACATGATATAAAAAATGAGAGGCCGAAAACAAAGCGTGCCCTTTTTGTCCTGGATCAATATGGATATAGTGATGTGCCCATGGAAGTTTTGCAAGGGATATTTGCCGGCCTTGAGCTGCCTGAAGTCATTTTGACCTATAGCATGGGGGCGATGCTGGTTTATCTTAACGAGTCTGACCAGATGCTTGCCACGCTCAGGAAGCTCGGGTTATATGACGAGCTTGCCCCACATTTGTCCATGATTAAAGAATATAAGGACGGAAACAGCTATTTCAGGTTTTTTGAAACCAGGGTTTCTACTGCAATCCGGGAAAAATGCGGGGCAACCTATGTAACACCCTTCTTTATCGCAAAGGAAACAAAAAACAGGCTTCACAAGGATCGGTATTATTACTGGATACTACATTTTTCCAAGAAACGCATTGCCAATGAGGTGATGAAAGACGTCCACTGGGATTTTGCCAATGAATCGTCCCATTTCGACAGTGTTGGCATCTATGGTATAGGATACAATGGCAATCGTGACCTGAACCTGCGCGGGCAAAAGGATTTGTTTGTAGCTGACCAAGTGGGCTTTACACCAGAAATCCGCCAGTCAAGCATTGCAGAAACCACAGGGCAGCTTGAAGAAATCTTCTACAACAAAAGAATGCGATATAACCATACGGATTTTACAGTTGAAGATGTTTACAACAGACTGGCAAACCACTCGATTGCCAGCAGGGAAATGATCAATATTTGTCTGGAAAATTTGATAAAGCGAAAAATTATCATAATAAGGGACGGCAATGGCAAAGAGAGAAGAAGGTATACGACCATTCATAAAAATGATATTATCAGCGTCATAAACAATCAAAATATCTTTTTGATGCCAAATATAACTTTTTGAATTTGCCAGAAAGCATTTCGCCGGGTTCTTTATCCCTTACTGGTCGTCTGGGTATAGCTGTTTGACCGTTGTCCAAAAAGGATTGAATTTTTTGTCCGGTTTCTTCTTCAGATATGCCTGTATGACCTGCTGCAATTCTTCCCGGGTCAACGGTGTATTTGCATCCAAACCATAGATAGCCTCAATGACTGCCTTGCGGGCGCTGCTGAGTGCTGGAATATCCAGGGCGAGACGCTTGATCGTTTCTGCGGCAACTACATCATCAGGAACAGCCGGAAATATTCTGCCATCATCGGTAAAATGAAAGCGGTTTTCACAGGAAGGATCCAGCGGGGAAACAAGAAGGCCTTCTTCAAACCAGTTGCTCTTGCAGTGTCCGCAATGCAGCGGTGTTTCTTTGTCCGGTTCTTTCTGGCAGGAACAGAGCAGGTTATTATAATCCAGTGACAAATCCTCATATGTATCTTGTGGCCGGAAATGTTCTATATGCGAGTTGCTTAATATTATGGATTGTTCGCAATAGCAACAAATCCCTCCTTGTTCTCTGATCAGTTTCCGTCGCAATGTTTTTCTCATCTTCGACGGAAAGGAAACGTAGGTTTTGTCTCTATGTTCTGTTTTCCATTTACTGAAAAAGTCGGGTTCGTCCAATTTCTTGATACATTTCATTTGCCAATAGCTTCCTTGCGCATAATAATGGTTCGCGCGCGTAACAAATCCGGATCAGCGCCTATCTTTCTTTCTAGTAGGAAAATGGCCTTTTTGGCATTGTCATATTCTTTTCTGTCGATACGTTGATATATATCGTCGATTTCGTTCTTGATATTGACAGGTCGGGTTGTAGTTAACCCCATCAGATCCTCCAGCACACGTTCCGCTGTCATCCCGTAAGATTTTTGTGGATGTTCGCTTCGCAGCCCGTCTGCGGTGATATCCAGGAAAAAAAGGCTCTCCGTCTGGACGTGTGTAATAACATGCGGAGAATGCGTGGAAATAATGAACTGGCAGTTGGGAAACGTTTCCGTCAGCCGGGAAACAACATCCCGCTGCCACAAGGGATGCAGGTGCAGGTCAATCTCGTCTATAAGGATGATACCTTGTCCAAGAAGCGGATCAGACAGCTGGGGATTGGCAATAGTCATGCGTCGGACGATGTCACCGACCATGGCCATCAGGCACTTTTCACCATCGGACAACTGATTGACACTTAGTGTGATTTTATTCCCGTTAATACGCTTGTCCACATCCATGCGCAGGGGAGACCGCCGGATCCTGATATTGCTGAATTCCGGCATGAAGCGGGAAAGTGCCTGACGTACCGCCTGCAATTGCAGGTCATAATAATCAAAGTCACGATTGGCATTTTTTTCTTCATTTTCTATATCTTCCCGCTCACGGAACCATTCAAAAAAGGTTCGGAAATTGGCCGCGACCGTTAGCGAATCTTCATAGGTAGAGAGCAGATCGAAACTGTGTTTTTTGCGGATGCGCAAAGGAATATCTATAACCGCCCGGTTAACTGGGTAATAAACCAGTACTGGCAGATTTATATATCCTCCGGTTTGTGCAATCAGTTCTTGCAGAACGTCTGCATATTCTGCAAGTTTTTGCAGGGAGCGGATTCTGCTTTTGTCATTACCACCTGCCCGCTCTTTGTATATGGACCAGGTGATTTCATCATGCTCGTCCGTGAGTATGGTCATTTTTAGTTGTGCATGGGATGCGCCGTTACGGATATCTGTTACATTTATGGGGCGACCGGAGGTTTTCCCCGTTTTTAGCCGGGTTACCAACCGGGACAGCATGATGGCGCAAGCATCCAGAATGCCGGATTTACCTGCACCATTCACACCAACCAAAACGTTTAGTTTTTTGTCGAAATTTAAGGTCAGGTTTGCTGCACCACGAAAATTTGTCAGTGTCAGTTCTTTAATATGCATAATACCGCCCCTGTTTCAATAAAATTCTATTTTGCGCACTTTCATGCCGGGTTGTCACCGTCGGCGATGACACGGTAAATCGTGCTGCGTGAGACTTTGTACTGCCTGGCAACATTTGCAACTTGTACCGCAGGATCTTTCATCAGTACCCGTATCTCATGGCTCTGCTGCTGCGTCAGTTTCTCACGTCGTCCACCCTTGCGGCCGCGCGCCCGCGCAGATTTGAGACCGGCTACCGTGCGCTCCCGGATCAGGTTGCGCTCAAACTCTGCCAGCGCGGCAAAGATATGGAACACCAGTTTGCCGGTGGAGCTGTCGGTGCGGATTTGTTCGTTCAGGCTGTGCAGGCCGATGCCTTTTTCTTCCAGCTGTGCGACCAGCGTCAAGAGGTCAGGCAGCGATCGCCCCAGGCGGTCAAGCCGCCACACCACCAGCACGTCACCTTTGCGCGCATAGGCCAGCGCATCATTCAGCCCGGGGCGGTCGAATTTGCTCCCGGAGATTTTGTCCTCAAAAATTTTTTCGCATCCGGCCTGACGCAGGGCATCGAGTTGCAGTTCGAGATGCTGGTCATCGGTCGAAACACGGGCATATCCTAAGTTCATGCAATATTCACTCCTGCTTGGTGTGTCGCAAAACCCGTCAAAAGGGGTGAGTTTTGAAACGTTGATTATGACACGGGTTTTGAGACACTTTTTCCTGGTTTGGGATATTTTTTTCGCTGCCGGGAAAACCTGTCTCACAAACATCCGTTTGTTGGACACCGTTTTTTTGTCGTACGAAAATGCTCACGGCATCTTTTTGATAAAAACACCGATAATCAGCCATAAGTGAACAAAAACAGGCTCTCTCTGTGTTTCGGGGGCTGATTGCCTCCAAATGACGTTATCCCCGGAAATCATCCGGGGACAGGCACCTGTTTATTTGTTTTTTTCGTTGCCGTTCCCCGCTTCCTCTGTTTCTTCCGGCGGAAAATCCGCGCGCGGATGATGACGGCGGTGCAGCTCTTTCAGGTGTGCCGCTTCGAGGTGGGTATAGGTTTCCGTGGTGGCGATGTGGCTGTGTCCCAGCAGTTCCTTGACGACGGTTTTTGGGACACTTTCCGGGCAGTATTTCCGCTTTT
>CALALM010000156.1 GCA_937925565.1 uncultured Centipeda sp. | reverse complement strand
GTGTGGTGGCAGGGCTTGTGCGTCCGACGGCGGGCACGCTACACGCCGATGGTGCGAACGTTGACCCACGTGTGTTGCGCATTGGATTTCTGCCGCAGAACTACGGACTGCTCGCGTGGAAGACCGTGCGCGAGAACATCCTCCTCGGCGCAGAGATCAAGGGCGAATGGGATGAAAAGCGAAAGGCTATTTTCGACGAGCTTGTCGCCGACCTCGGACTGAAGGACCTTCTCACGCGCTATCCGTACGAACTTTCGGGCGGACAGCAACAGCGCGTGGGGCTTGCGCGTGTCTTTCTCCTCGCGCCCGATCTCCTGCTGATGGATGAGCCGTTCTCCGCGCTCGATGCGATTACGCGCGAGTTCATGCAGGAGGTGTTCCTCTCGCTCCGAAAAAAATACGCCGTCACCACCATGCTTGTGACACACTATGTCGAGGAGGCGCTGGCACTCGCGGGGCGGATTGCCGTCATGACGGGGACGCCGGGGCGCATCGCCGAGATCATTGACAATCCATTTGCAGGCGATCTCACCCATCGCTCCACGCCGGAGTTCTTTGTGCTGGGACAAAAACTGCGTGCAAAGATCGCGGGGGGCGGTGTATGATGGGCAAGATTTCGCTGCGGCTGTTTGCGTTCGGCATATTTCTCTGTCTTGTACTCTGGGCTGTCACAGCACAGATTCTCCAGATGCCCGTGATCCCGTCGCCCGAGCAGGTAATCCTGCGGCTCGTGCAGAAGTTCCCCGACACGATCGCCGTGCACGCGGGTTACAGCCTCCTGCGCATCGTCCTCGGCCTTGTTGCCGCTGTTGCCGTCGGCTATCCCGTCGGCGTGCTTATGGGTTATTTCCCGCGTGTGAACCGCTTGCTTGCGCCCATCCTCTACCTGACCTATCCCGTGCCGAAGATCGCCCTGCTGCCCGTGGTCATGCTGCTCTTTGGTGTGGGGGAGCGGAGCAAACTGCTGCTCGTGTTCCTCATCATCGTCTTTCAGGTTGTCGTCGCCGTGCGCGATGCCGTGGCGGCAATTCCGGCAC
>CALALM010000155.1 GCA_937925565.1 uncultured Centipeda sp. | reverse complement strand
TATACTGCGGATGCTGCAGCACATTGAATTTCTCTACGTAATGCGGGCTGTGCAGACCAGAGGTCAGCAAAAAATGCCCGTCCATAATCGCACCCGTCTTGACCAGCAGGGCACGTACTTCCTCCTGCGTCATCATACGCTCTCCATCTCCTTCAAAACTTCCTCTGCCGCTGTACGCGGATCGGCTGCCGCATAGATCGCACGCCCCACGACAAGCTGTGATGCTCCCGCACGGATCGCCCCCGCTGGTGTCATCACGCGTCGCTGATCGTCATTGCTGACACCCGCAGGACGGATGCCCGGCGTCACGATGAGGAAATCCTCGCCGCACACACGGCGAATCTCCGCCGTCTCCGCAGGCGACGCCACCACGCCGTCGAGCCCCGCCTCCTGCGCGAGCCTTGCACGCCGCAGGACGGCATCCGCAATCGTGCCCGTATGTCCGAGTCCCGCCCAGTCGTCTGCGTCCATGCTCGTGAGTACCGTCACACCGATCAGCTTCGGACAGGGAATACCCTCCGCCTCTGCCGCGCTGTGCAGTGCCTCGCTTGCCGTCTTCATCATACGTAGACCGCCCGCCGTGTGGACATTTAGGATGTCGGGGCGCAGACGTAGCAGTGAACACAATCCATTTCCGACCGTATTCGGAATATCGTGGAGCTTGAGATCGAGGAACACCTTTTTCTCCCGCTCCTTCAGCCATGTGACGATACCTCCGCCAAGCGCATAGAAGAGCTCCATGCCCACCTTGTAGTAACTGACGCTGTCGCCAAGACGCGCGACAAGCTGCTCTGCCGATGTACGCGTCGGCACATCGAGCGCCGCAATCAACCGATCATCTGCCACAATCTCACTCCTCTATGATGCGCAACCGCACATCTCCGCAGCCGCATTGTTCCCGTACAAGGCGCACCGAAAGTCCCGTCGGGTAGCGCAGGACAGGCGCGGCCTCTGCCGTGATCGTCGAGAGCACAAGTTCGCCGCGTGCACCGTCCTCGCGTGAAACTTTCCCCGTCCCATCCACAACCTCGGCAAAGAACAGCCGCTCCTCGAGATGAATCCCATCATCCGCAGAACAACTGCACCCGATGAGCGCCCCCATTTCGGCAAGCGTAAAGATATGCGCGAAACGCGCGCTCATACGTTCTGCCACGACGCGTGAAGATGTCTGCGGTGCAATGTGATTTCCGATGGTAATCAGGCGATTCACACACAGATCACGCAACGTTTCTGCAAGCATGGGCAGCGCGTGCTCCCATGCGATCACGATGTCCGGGACTGCCGCACGCACGAGCTGCGCCGCCGTGTCAGAGTCCCTGCACGGCAGGACTGCTGCACCGATGGTATCGAGCGCATATTGCAGATCGAGCATACGGCTGTCCGTAAAAGTCCCCGCAAGGAGCACCACGCTCGCACGGTTCACCCCACATGCAGAAAGCATCGACACAACTGTCTGAACCTGCCGCGCGATATCCCCCTGCGTATAGCAGTGGACCCTTCCGCACTCCGCTTCATCGCGCAGAACACTCATGCGCAGGATGCCCGAAAGCGGCAGTGTGAGTATGAAAAAAGGGGCATCCGCCCCATCTTTCGCTGCACTCCAATATGGCAGATGCGCCATCTCCGCAAACGACGAAATATCAGCGGCACGGATTCCCGCATGTTCAAACGCCGCACGGTAGAACGCCGACTTTTCCTCCGCCCATTTGATCTGGCGCAGGAGCATCGAGAGACGTGCTTCCTCCGTGAGTACTGTCCCCGTCATGACTCAAGCGGCCGCTGATAGAAGAACGGCTGGAAGCTCGTATAGCCCATCTTGCGGAAGTTCAGAATCGACTCCGTTGCGCCGACAAAGAGGATTCCGCCGGGTTTGAGCGCCTCAAAGAAATGGCGATAGAGCTGATCCTTCGCCTCATCCGTAAAGTAGATGACGACGTTGCGGCAGAGAATCAGATCGAAGCCCCTCTCGAACTTATCCTGCAGCAGATTGTGGCGCTTGAACTCGATCATGTTCTTGATCTCGGACTTGACGGCAAAGTGATCGCCGTCCGCATCGAAATACTTGCGGCGACGCTCGGGTGCCATGCTCTTGATCTCGTCCGCTGTGTAGACGCCATGCCTTGCCTTTGCCAGAATCTCGATATCGAGATCGGATGCAAGGATGCGGTGGCGCGTCCCCGGCGTCATCTCCTTCATGATGATCGCAAGTGAGTACGGCTCTGCCCCGATGGAGCAACCTGCACTCCAGATGTTGAGCCTCGAGGAACGCTTCAGAAGGTCGGGAATGACATCCGTCTCGAGCTTGTTGAATTTCTCCGGCGTGCGGAAGAACTCTGACACATTGATCGTCAGATACTCGATGAATGCCGCAAACTCGTCCTTGTTCTCACAGACATGATCGAAATACTCGACACACCTCTTATAGCCCGCGCGCGTAATCAGGTTGTTGATCCGTCGCTTCATCTGCGGCTCCTTGTAGAGGTTGAGGTCAATCTCCGTCTTCGCCTTGAGCTTCTGTTTGAACTGCTCCCAGTCGATGTCTTCCGTCATAAAGTCCCCTCCCGCATATACACATCCCCATATACGTATCTCACTGAATCGTAAAGACCCTGCACGCTTTCTTTACCTCGAGCTTCGGCAGAACCACATGGAGGATTCCCGCCTCATAGGAAACAGAAACCTCCGCCTCATCCACATCGTCGATGAGGAAAGAGCGCTCGAACACACCCGCCTTGCGCTCATGACAGAGATACTTCGTCTCGGTCTCTTCCGGCACAACGCGCTCCGCCTTGATCTTGAGGCGACTGTCCTCGTTGTAGGAGACCTCGATGGCGTCCTTTGTGAATCCTGGAAGCTCCGCAAAGAGCTCATAGGCACTCTCACAGTCGATCACATCAACACGAAACGGGAAGAGCATCCCCCCCACCTTGTCAAACGGGTTAAATGAATGCTCCATCACAGTCTCAAGAGCCTTTCCTAAGATCTCCTGTCCCTTCTCGGCATTCTCTCTCAGATTAAACGGCAATGGACGAAACATAGTGACCACCTCCAACGTAATTTATCAATCTACGTTTTTATTATAGCAATAACACGCGCCCATTTCAATATACACACAGAAAAGGCGGCGCAACACGCCGCCCCAAGAAATTGCTCAAAGTGTCGCCAGCATATCCTGCACGCCCTTCAGATACGTATCGCGTGCAAAGTTTACGAGTTCGCCTGTCTTGCGGACTTTCACCTCGATACTCCCGTTCTCGATGGTCTTCGGTCCGATCGCAATCCGCACGGGGTAGCCGATCAGGTCGCAGTCGTTGAACTTGACGCCTGCTCGCTCGCGCCGATCATCGAGCAGGACATCGACGCCTGCCGCGCGCAGCTCCTCATAGACCTCTTCGGCGTACGCGAGCTGCTCTGGAACCTTCGCATTGACCGCGACGACGACAACCTCGTACGGCGCAATCGCGCGCGGCCAGATGATGCCATGCTCGTCGTTGTTCTGCTCAATCGCTGCCGCCATCGTGCGCCCGACGCCGATGCCGTAGCAGCCCATCTGCAGGGGCTGTGCCTTACCCGCCTCGTCAAGGAAGGTTGCCCCCATCGCCTCGCTGTACTTCGTGCCGAGTGCAAAGATCTGTCCCGCCTCAATGCCGCGGCTGATATGAAGATGCCCGCCTCCGCAGACAGGGCACTCATCGCCCT
>CALALM010000154.1 GCA_937925565.1 uncultured Centipeda sp. | reverse complement strand
GGATTTGTGAGGTGCACATCTGCATGAACGATGAGAAAAATCTTGCGTGGCCGGTCTATCTCCTGCTGCTCGTGATCATATCCTTTCAGATCCTCTTCGGGATCGGTGGGACGGCACTGCTCGATCCCGATGAGCCGGTCTATGCAGAGACGGCGAAGGAGATGATCCGCTTCGGTGATTATCTCTCACCGCGCATTTATAATGACTTTTGGTATGACAAGCCGCCCGTCTTTTACTGGCTTGTGGTCGCCTCGCTCAAGGTGTTTGGCGGATTCAGCGAACTTGCCGCACGCCTTCCTGCGGCGCTCATGGCGATCGGCTCCATCCTCATGACGGCACTCGCATCGGCGCGCCTCTTTGGTGCGCGCGTGGGTTTCTGGTCGGGGATTGTCATGGGGACGAGCATCATCCTCATGTATATGGGCAAGGCGTCCGTGACGGATTCTACGTTGCTCTTCTTTCTGACGGCAGCGCTCTTTTCTTTTCTCCATCGGCAGTACTGGCTGATGTACTTCGTCTGCGGACTCGCGGTGATGACGAAGGGACCCATCGGTGTGGTCTTCCCTGCGGGAATTGTCTTCTTCTATCTGCTCGCGATGCGTCAGTTCGAGCAGCTCTTTCGTATGCACATCCTGCGCGGGCTGCTGCTCGTCATTGCTGTCGGGCTTCCGTGGTATCTCTATATGTACGAGGTACACGGTATGGCATTCATCTACGAATTCATCGGCTTCCATAACGTCAGCCGTTTCACTGCGCCGCTCCACCCTGTGCGTGCGCATTGGTGGTTCTACCTGCCCGTGCTGATCCTCGGCTTTTTTCCGTGGACGGGCATCCTCATCCAGTCCATCAAGAATGCCTTTCGCCGCAGCTTTGGCGAGGAGGCACGCCTGCTCGCCTTCTTCCAAGTGTGGTGGATCTTCGTCCTCGTTTTCTTTTCGATTGCGCAGACAAAGCAGGTTTCCTATATGCTTCTCCTGACTCCTGCACTCTCGACCATCATCGGATGGAATCTCGCGCGCATGCTCGAGGACTGGCGGCAGACGCATTTTGCGTGGGCAGGCGGCAGTGCCCTCATGTTCCTTGTTCTGGGGCTGGGCTGGCTCATGAGCGGGGACAGCCTCGCGGGTCTCGCCGAGGGCGGCCTTTGGCTCGGTGCGATTACACTCGTCCTCGGGGCGGCGATTGTCTACGCGATCACTGCGTCGCACCGCCTCATGCTGGCAGCATGGCTGCATGTATTCGCGGGCGTTGTGACGATGGTCATTGCCTTCGGATTTATGATGCCCTCGATTGAGGGGACATTCAGCGTGAAGCAGGTCGCGCTTCATTATGCTGCAAATTACCACGCAGCGGCAGAGGCGGAGGGGAGGGTTCTCTACATCGACAAGCAGCTGCGCCCCGGCGTTATGCTCTACACGGACATACCCGGGATAGAGGCAGATACGAACCACGCGGACTCACTTGCTGCGCTGCGTGCAGATGCGCGTCCAAAGTACATCATTATGCGCGACTTTATGTATAACAAAATGAAACAAGAACTCGGTGCGGAGAACTGGCAGCTTGTCGAGCAGCGTGACGGGCTCTGTATCTTTAAGGATGATAAAAGATGACGGCGCCTGTCCTCTACCTCGTCGTGCCCTGCTATAACGAGCAGGAAGTGCTCCTCGATACCGCGGGAAAACTTGCGGAAAAACTCACGCAGCTGATCGAAGCGGAAAGGGTGAGCGAGCGGAGCCGCATCGCCTTTGTCAACGACGGCAGCCGTGACGGTACATGGGAGTTGATCGTTCAGTGCACGGAACGCAGTCCCGTCTTTTCCGGGATCAATCTCGCGCACAACGAGGGACATCAGAATGCCCTGCTCGCGGGACTGATGACCGTACTGCCTCATGCGGATGTGACGATCAGCATGGATGCGGATTTGCAGGACGATATCGACGCGATTGACGCCATGCTCGAAAAGCATGCGGCGGGGGCGAATATTGTCTACGGCGTGCGCGAAAACCGTGCTTCGGACACTTTTTTGAAACGTTTTACGGCAGAGACGTTCTACCGCGCCATGCGCGCACTCGGCGCGGATATCGTGTTCAATCATGCGGATTTTCGTCTGATGGATCGGCGTGCGCTCGCTGCACTCGCGGATTATCCGGAGGTCAACCTCTTCCTGCGCGGCATTGTGCCTATGATCGGACTGACGCACGATGTCGTCTACTACGTGCGCAAGCAGCGCCTCGCAGGGGACTCGAAATATCCGTGGCGGCGCATGGCGTCCTTCGCGTGGGAGGGGGTGACATCGCTCTCGGCACGCCCCATCCGCCTCATCTCACAGATGGGGATGTGTATTTCGTTGATCAGCGGACTGATGCTTATTTGGTCAATCGTACGGCATTTTATCGGCGAGACCATCGTCGGCTGGACGAGTCTCGTCGTCTCCCTCTGGTTCCTCGGCGGACTTATCCTTCTTTCCATCGGTGTCATTGGGGAGTACGTCGCAAAGATTTATCTCGAGGTCAAGCGGAGACCGCGCTACCTCGTGCAGGAGTTTATCGATAGCAATGTGGCTGGGGAAAAATAATCCTCTATGCGAAAATCCTTCTTTTTCAAAAAAATTTTTGGAGAAAAGGAAGGATAATTTTATTTTGTGGAGAATTATTATTTGTGAAAGACAAGATAGATAATGTCTATCGCGTCGATCGCACTCCACATTTTGAAGGAATATCTTCCTTCTATCTTTACTTTGCTGTGTATTTACGAATAGAAAGCGTGAGCTTTCGCAATAGGAGGGTTATCTATGTCAGTATTTTACATCGCAGACAAGAAGTACATGATTGAGGTCTATGGCGATGAAGAGCTCAAACTCACTGCCAATGGACAGGAACTCAAGGCGATCAAACCGAATACGGTGGACGCGGCGCAAGAAAAGCACGTTCCCGTGGCGACCTATGATGCGGCAAAGAACGAGGTTCATGTACAGGTAGGCTCTGTCGCACACCCGATGACCGAGGAGCATCTTATCACGTGCGTCATTCTCGTGACAAAGAAGGGCACGCAGCGCATCAACCTGACGCCGACGGATGCCCCCGAGGCGACGTTCCGTCTTGCGGACGGCGATACTCCGGTGAAGGTACTTGAGTACTGCAATCTGCACGGACTCTGGCAGACAGAAATCTAAGTTTCACCTGCAACATGAAGAGCTGCCGCACATTCGTGCGGCGGCTTTTTTAGACGAGGCGCCACAAAAATCTATCGCATTTCTAAGCCCGCTGCTGTATAATAACGCTCATCAGGAGGGAAGCTATATATAGGAGGCGATGGAATGCGCTGGGCACAGGTAAGCGTTGTGACAACGCATGAGGGTACAGAGCTCATCGGGAATATCCTGATGGAACTTGGCGCTGCCGGGACGGAGATCGATGATCCATCCCTTGTGAATGAATATATTGATGCGGGACTCTGGGACTATACCGATCTGCCGCGTGCGGAGGATACGGAGACGGTCACCGTGCGTGCCTATCTGCCCGAAGACGAGCGTCTGGAGGGGCGTCTCCCGGCACTCGCGGAGCGTGTAGAGAACCTGCGCCGCGCCAATGCGCCCATCGGCGCGGGAACGATTTCGCATACGTTCGTTGCCGATGAAGATTGGGCAGAGACGTGGAAGGCATACATCCATACCGAAAAAATTGGTGAGCGCATTGTCGTTCGTCCAACGTGGGAGGAATATACACCCGTGGGAGACGAGATTGTCATCGACCTCGACCCGGGCGCGGCGTTCGGTACGGGAGCACACGCGACGACCGCCATGTGTCTGCGTTGGCTGGAACGTCTCGTGCGTCCCCAAATGCGTGTCTATGATGTGGGCTGCGGCTCAGGCATCCTCGCCATTGTTGCGTCCAAACTCGGTGCGGGTGAGGTTGTTGCGATGGACTATGATCCCGTTGCAGTCTCCGTTGCAAAGGAGAATATCCGGCAGAATGGCGTTCACAAGATCACTGTCTTTGAGAGCGATCTGCTTGCCTCTTGTAAAGGGGCAGAACCTGCCGCTCTCATCACCGCGAACATCATCGCGGATATCATCATCCGCCTGTTCGATCAACTGGATCCGCATCTCGCGCCGGGCGGCGTGCTCCTCGCCTCGGGCATCATCGATGATCGTATTACCGATGTGGAGCGTGCTGCCGCAGAGCATGGCTATACTGTGTTTGCCATGACCTGCGAAAAGGAGTGGGCGGCGATGGTGATTCGGCGCACTGCGGATTTGGAGGGTTGATGCGGAGGCTGTTCTATGCGGGGAAACTCGCAGAGGAAATTCAGATCACAGGCGGCGATGCACACCATCTTGCGCGCGTTATGCGGGCGCAGATCGGGGATGAGATCGTTGTCGCAGATGTCGACAGGCACGCTGCCCGCATGACGATCACGGCGATTGACCGCGATGCCGTCCATCTCCGTATGGTGGAATATGTCACATTCGAAGAGCGGACGCGTGTCGAGGTCATCCTCGTACAGGCGCTCCTCAAGGGCGAGAAGATGGATTTTGTCGTGCAAAAGGCCGTTGAGCTTGGCGCGACGGCACTCTATCCCGTGCTGACAGAGCATGTCGTCGTACGCTATGATGCGAAGAAGGCGGCAGCAAAGACCGTGCGCTGGCAAAAGATCGCAGGTGAAGCGGCAAAGCAGTGCGGACGAGGGGCTCTGATGCGCGTTGCGGAGATGCTGCCGCTTCCCGTGCTCCTGCAGAACAATGCGCTTTTTTCCCCACCCGATACGGCAGCGGTGTTCTGTTATGAAGACGAGTGTGTGCAGTCTGTGCGGACTGTGCTGCGAGCGCTTACGACACATCGTGTCATCCTTATCGTCGGAGCGGAGGGCGGCTTTTCGTCTGCTGAGGCGGATGCCATCCGTGCGGCAGGAGCACAGTCCGTTTCCCTCGGACGTCTCATTCTCCGTGCGGAAACGGCGGCACTCACCGCACTCGCTTTGACGCAGTATGAACTTGGGAATTTTGATATTTAGGAAGGATCATTTTATGAAGAAGAGATATACGGCGCTTTTCGCGGCGGCATTTACACTCAGCATGATTGCGGGCTGTGGCGGCAATGAGAATGCAGATACGGGAAGGGCGGCAAGTGCACAGCCCGCTGCGGAACAGAAGAGTGGCGCGGGGCTGCGCGGTGAGGCTGCGCCGACGTTCACAGGCAAGAACCTCGCGGGTGAGGATGTCGCCGTTGAGGCAAAGGGAAAACCCTATATCATCAATTTCTGGGCAACGTGGTGCCCGCCCTGTCAGGCGGAGATCCCTGATCTCGCCGCATTCCACGCCGAGCATAAGGATACGGTGGACTTCTATGCGGTCAACCTGCAGGAGGAGGTCGCGCCTATACAGAAATTTATGGCGGAGCGTAAGGTGGACCTGCCCGTTGTACTTGACATGCAGGGGTCGGCAGCAAATCTCTACGGTGTGCGTGCGATTCCGACGACCGTTGTCGTTGACAGAGACGGAAAGATCGCCTACCGCAAGACGGGCGGCGTAACCAAAGAGGAACTCGAAGATGTTATCGGCAAGCTCTAAATCGGCGGTGCAGGGAGGACGATTCCAATGGAACTGACCCTTCTCGGTGGGGCGTTCCTTGCGGGCTTTCTCTCGTTTATCTCGCCCTGCGTCCTGCCTCTCTTGCCGACGTTCTCACTGATTCTCGCAAAGAACAGCCGGCAGGACGGCAGGGAGACGCAGCGTCTCTACGCGAATACCACCGCATTCCTTGCGGGCTTTACCCTTGTCTTTGTCCTGCTCGGCGCAACGGCGTCCTACATCGGTTCGTGGCTCTTTGCCTATCAGGAGATTTTGCGGCAGGGGGCGGCTGTCCTCATCATCGTCATGGGGTTCTTTATGACGGGGTGGATCAAGATCCCACTCCTGCTGCGTGAGTATCGTCCGTTCCAGCGGCACGGTTTCGGCGGCATCGGGGGAGCGTTCCTCCTCGGTTGTGGATTTACACTCGGCTGGACACCGTGCACGGGACCGATGCTCGCGACCATCCTTCTCTATGCGGGGGATACGGCAACCGTCGGCGCGGGTGCACTCCTGCTCCTCGTCTACAGCCTCGGCTTTGCCGTGCCGTTCTTCCTGCTCGCTGTGATATGGCGGCGGCACATCATGAAGTTGCGCGCATTCTATCGGTATCTGCCGCGCATCCAACAGGCGGCGGGTATTGTACTCGTTCTCCTCGGCGTTCTGCTCTGGTCGGATTCGCTGACCTATCTTGTGCGCATCCTGTCATGAATATTTTCGCATAACAAAACCCGTGATATCTGTGCCGTTTGGCACTGTGTCATGGGTTTTTGCATGTCGTTTTGACGCTTGTCATTGAATTATAATAGAGTGAATGATATGATAGGGGACAAAGGAGATCTGATATTATGCAGCAAAAAAATTACTTCACCGTACAGGAACTTGTCTTTACCGCGCTCATGACGGCGCTCGTCTTTGTTGCGACCTATCTGCCGCATATCCCAATTCCCCTCGGTTACGCGCATCTCGGAGATGCAGTGATCTTCCTGCTTGCGCTCCTCACACCGCGCCGCAGTGCACTCTTCGCCGCCTGCATCGGCTCGGCGCTCGCCGACCTCCTCGGAGGTTTCGCTCTCTGGATTGTGCCGACACTTATCATCAAATTTGTGATGGCGGAGATCGTCTGCCGCATCGGACGGCGGGGGGCTGTGCTTGCACCCCGCATAAGCATCATCGCAGCGCTTTTCCTCTCGAGCCTCTGGATGGCGGCGGCGTATACCCTTGCGGGAGCCGTGCTCTATGCGAGCCTGCCCGCCGCACTCGCCTCCGCGCCGGGGCTCCTTATGGAGGGCGCTGTCAACAGCATCATCACATTTCTGCTCTTGCCCGTGTTGCGGGAGCGTTTTTCGAGTTTTTGATGAGAGTTGATTTTTTTAGCAAAATGATGGATCAGGAGAGCAGCAATGAATTTTCATATCTCATCAGATCAATTTGATGGATCATGCCTTCTGGTTGGGGCGCAATGCCTTTGACTACTGCCTTGAGTTCCGTGACTTCGGCGCGAACCTTTCGCGACAATATCGGCACATCCCCATACAGAAACTCCTGAAACAGCCCTATTATCCCCTTGCGGATCCAACAATTCCCTATGGGGGGCTGCCGTTTGAAAGGGCGGACGGAGACGTTATCTTCTCTGGCGGCACACTGTACAAGACCCTTGATCGGGAGTATGGAGAATTTTGAAGAGAATTATTGAGGAGGATCGTTCCTCCTACCCCATTCGTTCGTTTGATGTGGATATGCGGATGCAGGAAGCTCTGTATGCCGATTTGTGGACGATGATGAACGGGTAAGGAGAGTTGGATGGGCGTGGGTTATGCAGATTGTAAAATATATGTTCCAGCCGCATGGCGATGAGCGGGGAATGCTCGTTGCACTCGAGGAGTTTAATGATATTTCCTTCCGCATCAAGCGCGTCTATTATATGTACGATACGGTTGCGGGAGTTGTGCGCGGGCACCATGCGCACAGAGAACTTGAGCAGATTCTGATCTGCATCCATGGGACATGCAAGATACGCCTCGATAACGGCAGGGAAAAGAAGGTTGTGCTTCTTGAAAAACCGTATGAGGGGCTTTATATTTCGCATGCCATGTGGCGGGAGATGTATGACTTTTCACCGGACGCCGTGCTGATGGTGCTCGCGTCCGAAGTCTATGATGAGTCCGACTATATCCGCGACTATGACGAGTTTCTGAGGATGGTGGATGGAGAACTTTCTGAGAATCAAGAGTAAATGGAGGAACTATGTCCGAGTATATTGCGTACCATCCTGACATTGATGTTTCGGTATGTGTGCTTACCTATCGCCCGGTTCTGTGGAAGCTGTTTGCCACGCTTGAATCCATCATCTGTCAACGTGGATGTTCCTTTGAAATCATCGTTGCGGATGACGGCACGCCGGACTTTGACAGACATGTGATTGAGGCGTACTTTGCGGAGAGAGACTTTCGTGCCTATACGATTGTTGCAAATCCCTATAATAAGGGGACGGTGAAAAATGCAGCAAGCGCATTTCCCATGATGCGGGGACACTATATTAAAGCAATTTCGCCGGGAGATTTTCTATACGATGAAACTGCTTTAGCACGTATGCTTCGATTCATGAAGGAGAACCAATACCGTGTTGCCTTCGGATGCACATATCACTATCGAAAAATAGAAGAACAGACTTACGAAGTACTCGGTCTGCTTCAGCCTTCCAATATGGAGTCGTACTGCAGGAGGGCTCTTTCTGAAATTAAAAAGGAATATCTTATTGTACCGGATTTTCCCATTGGCTGTGCTTTCCTTACAGAGGCGAAACTTCTTATTGCTTATACGGAGAAAATCCTTGGAAAGATTATATACGGTGAGGACTGTGTATATAACATTATGATTGCAGATGGGATTGAGCTGGGCTTTTTTGATGATAACTTTGCATGGTATGAACGAGGTTCCGGCGTTTCATGGCATCCGGAGTGGCAGGAAAAAATTCACGCCGATCAGAATATGTACTATGCGATTATTGCAGAGGAGCATCCTGAACTGCGCGATCTGTGCAATTGGAAAATTGATCCGAGGCATTATGATGGTGAGCTCTATGAATCATATATCAATGAATATATAGAAGAGGCCGTTCCGCGTCTGCATAAAGAAAATGCGGAGTATCTGAAGCAGAGTGACAAAGAGAGTTTAATGCGGTGGCTTCGTTCCGGGTTGGTGTATGAAAAAATATAGTGTGAGAGGCTTCGCAAGGGAAATATATGGGAATACGGATGTATTCTTTCGAATGATAAAGGAAAATGTATGAAAATTGATCTTGCTGTACTTGGACGGCAGTATGCCCTGCACGCCACAGAATATGAAGAAGCGGCACTGCGTGCACTGCGTTCCGGCTGGTACATCATGGGGCCTGAGTTGGAGAAGTTTGAAGCTGAATTTGCTGCCTATACGGGTGCATGCTATGCGGTCGGACTCAATTCAGGTCTCGATGCATTGACATTCTCTGTTGCAGCCCTCGGCATCGGTGCGGGCGATGAGGTCGTCGTACTGGCGAACACCTATATTGCAACAGTACTTGCAGTCACTGCGAATGGGGCGACACCTGTCTTTGTTGATCCAGATAAATACTATAATCTGGATACTGAAAAGCTCGAAGCCGTTATTACGAAGCATACGCGCGCCATTATGCCTGTACATCTCTATGGGCAGGCGGTTGATATGGTGTCTGTGATGGCGATTGCGGAGCGCCATCACCTTGCCGTAATCGAGGACTGTGCCCAGTCGCATGGCGCACATTTCAGCACGACGATGACAGGGCGGTTTGGGAATGTTGGCTGCTTCAGCTTCTATCCGACGAAGAATCTCGGCGCATTCGGTGATGCGGGGGCAATTGTGACCGATAACGCACAACTTGCCGAGAAGATTCGTATGCTCAGAAACTATGGCAGCAAGGAAAAATATCACAATGAGATCTGTGGTGTTAATTCCCGTCTGGATGAGATACAGGCAGCTCTCCTGCGTGTGAAACTGAGACATCTGAGAGCGCTCACGCAGGAGCGTAAGGAGGTTGCTGCGCAGTATCATGCAGGAATTCACAATCCGTATATCACTCTGCCTACCGTGCGGGAGGGCGCAGAGCATGTCTATCATCAGTTCATTGTGCGGACAGAGACACGGGATCATTTTAAGGCATACCTTGCCGAACATGGCATTGAGACGGTCATTCACTACCCGATCCCGCCGCATCTGGCGGAGTGCTATGCGGATCTTGGATATAGGCACGGCAGCTTTCCATGCGCAGAGCAGTATGCGGATGAAGTGTTAAGTCTGCCGATGTTCAACGGGATGCGCGCGGAT
>CALALM010000153.1 GCA_937925565.1 uncultured Centipeda sp. | reverse complement strand
CATGACAATGACCTCCTCCGTCATGCCGAGTGAGCGCAGTTTTCGAATCTGCTTACTGTTCAGCGAGTTTCGCAGCAAAGTATTTCCCCCATTAATCCTGATAGTCGAATGCCATATCTCCGATGTGAACGGTCATGCCTTCTTTGATGCCGCGCGCGCGCAGTTTTTCGTCCAGACCCTTGAGGCGCCAGATATACTGGAAGCGGCGGACGGCTTCATCATTGTTGAAGTTTGTCATCGCAACGAGCTTTTCGATGGCCTTGCCGGAAACAATGAAATCTCCTGCATCGTTGCGTGAGATCGTCACCTTTTCGTCGTCCTCGGCGTTCTGGTCATAGACCGCAACATTCTCTTCCTCTGCCTCGGGTTCCGGGACGTAAGCCTCTAACCATGCACCGACATGATCGATCAGTTCCTGCACACCTGCACGCGTTGCCGCAGAGATGGCAAAGAAATCCACACCTTCACGTTGTGCAAGTTCCTTGAGGCGCGGCAGGTTCTCCTCTGCGGACGGCAGATCAATCTTATTTGCTACGAGAATCTGCGTGCGTTTTGCAATCTTTTCACTGTAGCGCGCGAGTTCCTTGTTGATCTTGTGATAATCCTCCACGGGATCGCGTCCCTCGATGCCAGACGCATCCACGATATGCAGAATGAGACGCGTGCGTTCCACATGGCGGAGGAAGTCATGCCCGAGTCCCACGCCATCGGCGGCTCCCTCGATCAGCCCCGGAATATCTGCCATGACAAAGCTCTTTTCGTAGTCCGTCTGCACGACACCAAGTACGGGAGTCAATGTCGTAAAGTGGTAATCCGCAATCTCGGGGCGTGCTGCCGAACACGAGGAAATGAGGCTGGACTTGCCAACACTTGGATAGCCGACAAGTCCGACATCCGCGAGAAGTTTGAGCTCCAAGCGAAGCTTTCGGCTCTCCCCCGGCTCGCCAAACTCTGCAAAGGATGGCGCACGGTTCGCGGCATTGGCAAATTTTGCATTGCCGCGCCCCCCGCGTCCACCGCGGGCGATCACAGTCTCCATACCGACCTCTGTGAGATCGGCAAGCACCTCACCTGTTGCATCATCGGTCACAAGCGTTCCGGGAGGGACGTCGACATAGAGGGGCTGCGCGTTCCTGCCATACTGGTTTTTATGCTCTCCATTTTCCCCGTTTTTCGCTAGAAATTTACGATGAAAACGGAACGAGAGAAGCGTATTCAGGTTACGGTCAGCGCGAAAGATCACATCTCCGCCGCGGCCGCCGTCACCGCCCGACGGACCGCCCTTTGGCATAAATTTTTCATGGCGAAACGCGGATTTTCCATGTCCGCCGTCTCCTGCCTTCACTGTAATCTGTGCGCGGTCAATGAACTGCATACGTCCCCCCTCTTTATGGAAGCACTGATAAATTCAGCCGCGCCATCTTAGCGCATCTTTTTTGCCCGCACTTCGTCGGCAAATCCTCCACATAGCTTTGGCTATG